>JBAWDI010000084.1:0-2025 GCA_049590695.1 Bryobacteraceae bacterium | reverse complement strand
ATCCGCTATCGTTCGGCGGAGCCAGTGATGACGCCGTTGCTGCCGCAAGAATGCCACGGGACCATCGCCAACGTCGTATTTCCCACCGGCATCGACCGGCGCGACGATCTTGGATCGCCGGACCGCTTCGACGTCTATTACGGGATGGCCGACAGCCGGATTGGCGTGGCGCGTCTTGATGTGCCGGATTTCGTGCCGACGGGAGGAGTCGCAGACCCGCCAGAAGCCAGGGTGTGACGCACTCAGGAGATAGCCATCGTGAAACCGAATGCAGATAGGTCCGCGGCGAAGGACGATCTGAAAACGCTTCCCCTGCCGGAACTGCAGGCGAAGTTAGGGTCGTCGCCGGACGGTCTCAGTCAAGCCGAGGCTCAGAGACGGCTGGCACAATATGGACCTAACGAGATTGAAGAAAAGAAAACCAATCCGTTCCTGAAATTCCTCACCTATTTCTGGGGTCCCATCCCGTGGATGATCGAAGTCGCGGTGATTCTGTCGGGCGTGGTCGGGCACTGGCCGGATTTCTTCATTATCCTTCTTCTGCTGGTTTCCAATGCTGTCGTCGGATTCTGGGAAGAAAGCCAGGCGGGCAACGCCATCGCTGCCCTGAAGGCCAAGCTGGCGATCAAGGCCCGGGTGAAACGCGATGGAAAATGGATCACTCCGGCGGCGCGTGAGGTTGTGCCCGGCGACGTCATCCGCTTGCGCCTGGGCGATATTGTGCCGGCGGACGCGCGCTTGCTGGCGGGCGATCCGGTGGAGGTGGATCAGTCCGCGTTGACAGGCGAATCCTTGCCCGCCGAGCGCAAACCAGGCGAGGCGGTGTTTTCGGGATCGATTATGCGCCGGGGCGACATTGAAGCGATGGTGTACGCCACAGGTACGAACACCTACTTCGGCAAGACCGCGCAACTGGTGCAGGAGGCGCACACCGTCAGCCATTTCCAGCGTGCCGTACTGAAGATTGGCGATTACCTGATCATTCTCGCGGTGGCTCTGGTGGCGGTGATTATTACCGCCGCGCTCTTCCGCGGCGACCCGATCCTCGCCACGTTGCAGTTCGCCTTAGTGCTGACCGTGGCCGCCATTCCCGTGGCGATGCCGACGGTGCTGTCAGTGACAATGGCGGTCGGGGCGCGCCTGCTGGCGAAGAAAGAAGCGATTGTGACCCGGTTGGCCGCTATCGAGGAACTCGCTGGTGTGGACGTGCTGTGTTCGGACAAGACCGGCACCCTGACCCAGAACAAGCTCACGCTGGGCGACCCGTTCAGCGTTAATGGTATCCCTGCCGACCAGGTCATCCTCTGCGCCGCACTGGCCTCCCGTGCGGAAGACAAGGACACCATCGATCTGGCTGTGATCGGGGGTGTGAAGGACGATGAGGCCCTGAAGGCCTGTCAGGTCGTCCACTTCCAGCCGTTCGATCCGGTGCATAAGCACACCGAAGCCACCGTCAAAGCTGCGGACGGAAAACAGTTTTTTGTAGCTAAGGGTGCACCGCAGGTGATTCTGGCGATGTCGACCAACGCCGGCGAGGTCAAGCCTGCCGTCGAGAAAGCCGTCAACGAATTTGCCGCCCGCGGCTTCCGTTCCTTGGGCGTGGCCCGGGCAGATCAGGAAGGCAGGTGGCAGTTCATTGGCGTGTTGCCATTGTTCGATCCCCCGCGCGAGCAGGCCAGAGCCACCATTGCGAACGCCCGGCAGATGGGCGTGAACGTCAAGATGGTTACGGGCGATCAAGTGGCGATCGCTCGAGAAACTGCCCGGCAACTGGGGATGGGTACCAACATCCTGGATGCCAGCGGATTGGGAGACACGAAGCATCACGAGTCGGCGCAGTCGGCGGAGGCCATCGAAAAAGCGGACGGTTTCGCCCAGGTATTCCCCGAACACAAGTTCCACATTGTGGACGTCCTGCAGCAGCGGGGCCACATTGTTGGCATGACCGGCGACGGGGTGAATGACGCCCCCGCGCTGAAGAAGGCCGACTGCGGTATCGCCGTTTCCGGTGCAACGGACGCGGCC
>JBAWDI010000083.1:0-1679 GCA_049590695.1 Bryobacteraceae bacterium | reverse complement strand
AAGCCGAGGTGGCCAAATCGAGGCCAGCGACACAGTCGCCGATATCAACTGCCCGTAGCATAGTCGCGGGCGGAGCCGAGGACTCCTCCACGAAGACGGACGCGAGCAGCGCGGATACGGCCGCGGTCTCTCGCAACTTCGCCTCAATCATAGCGGCATCGAGCTGAACACCGGCCGGCTTGCGCTTTGGCTTTCGGGGCGGCAGGGCAAACCCAGTTTCAGCAGATGCCGGAGGCTGCACCGTGACGGGCTCGGTCGCAGCCTGATGGACGTCGCTGTACACATTAGCGGGGTCCAGACCGAGAAGGCGGTAGAGTTTCCCGAGCGTGTCCACCTCCTCCGGCGAGACATAACCATCCGCGTTGGCAACTCCCACGAGAAACCTGCCGATGGCCTGCCGCTGCGAGGCCGTCAGGGATTCGATGCGCTTCTTCACGCCCGAGAGACCGGGCCGTTCCGCTAAAACCCAGCAAAGGTGCGCGCTTAGCCGGGCGCGCTCGTCTTCAGTAAGATGCAGCGCTGACGCGATATGGCTTTGGAGATACTCCTGTTCTTCGCGACTGATCGTGCCATCCGCGGCCGAGACCAGTGCGGACATGTGGATCAGCAGCGTCGCGGCGCTGTACGCTTGAGTGGGCGCGCTGGCGGCGCCTGGCTTCGCAGGGAAGAGGTAGACCTTGGTCTCCGTGCCTCCGACGGGGCCTCCGAAGCGCACATCCGGTTCCATCCCGAAGCCCATGGAGGCTAGATACTGCGCTACAGCGACCGCGTCACGCTTCGCGAAACCGGCGCTGGTCGGGCGCTTCACAAGCCGCAACAGTTCATCCCGGGACAGAACGGCGCCAGAATTGATTTGGGTGGCCAGGCTTTCGCGAACCAGCTTGGCTTCACCGGTCTGAGATTCTGCAAGCAGGGCCGGCGGCAATAATGCCATCGCTGCCGGATGCGCCTCGGCACCTGGATTCCGCCCCAAATAGCGGCTGTACGCGTCCAGCTCATCGATGCACTTCGCGCCGAGATCTTTCAGGCTGCTGATCGGTTCCTTCAAGACCGTGACGTCGGGAAGCGCAGTCGAGGCGGTTACCTGGCCGCCAAACGATGCGCTCGCCGGATGGTATTCGAGGCGAATGGTGGTTTTGTTAGGCTTGACCACAATTCCACCTCCCCACCTTTCCCGATAGCGGAGCGCAAACAACTCTCTGAAATAGGCATTGCAGCGCGAGTAGGGAGTTCGCCGCGGAAACAACGGGTCGGCCGATACCCAGGCGCATGCCCATGCTGGTGGAATCGGCTTACCATCGCGCGCCATCAGGCCAAGTGCGATCTTCAGACGCGACGGGAGATCATACCCCAACACCGGATAGTCGGGAGGTGGATCGTCGGTGTTGACGGTGTGATGAATCGCCCGCGCCATTTCAAGGAATGCGGACGCGTACCTGCGGAACGAGTTATTCTCGCCATAAATCTCAAGCAGACGCCGAACCTCGCCGAGAATCGCCGGATATTCCTCGCCGCGCTCCGTCTTCGAACCGTAGTCGTGGAAAATCCTTCGTTCGAGGCCGTAAAAGTAGAGAAATGCGAAGCTGATTGGCGCTTCGGCTGCGGAACGGCCGGATGCGTGCCACTTCAGGTAGGCATGGCGGGCAACCGGCGTGATTGCGTTGTAGCTGGGCCAGTAT
>JBAWDI010000082.1:0-10618 GCA_049590695.1 Bryobacteraceae bacterium | reverse complement strand
GCGCCAGTCGGCGCGGGCCATCATCCCGGCCATCATTTCGCAGATCGCCGCGCAGGCGCCTGAGATCCGGGTCGGCGATCTGGAGCCGACGCGGGATTTCACGTTCGTGAAGGACACGTGCCGGGGTTTGCTGGCAATCGCCCGCATGGAAGGGGGAGCCGGGGAGGTCTTTCAGATCGGGACGAATCGCGAGATCCGCATTGGCGACCTGTTCCAACTCATTGCCGGGCTGATGGGGTCGAGAGCAGCGCCGGTCACCGATGCCGAGCGGCTGCGACCCGGCAAGAGTGAAGTCCGCCGCCTGTGTTGCGATAATACAAAACTGCGGGAGGCGACGGGATTTGAGCCTTCGACGCCGCTCCGCGAGGGTCTGGCCGTGACCATCGATTGGTTCCGGCGTCCCGAGAACCTGGCGCGTTACAAGAGCCATGTCTACAATGTGTGACCGCGCAGTGATTCTTGCCGGCGGAATGGGGACCCGGCTGCGGCCGTACACGGTCGTCCTGCCGAAGCCGCTGATGCCGATTGGCCAGTACCCGATCCTGGAAGTGGTGGTGCGGCAACTGGCGCGCCACGGATTCCGGCAGGTTACCATGGCTGTGAATCACCAAGCCAATCTGATCCAGGCGTTCTTCGGCGACGGCGCCCGCTGGGGGATCGAAATCGACTATTCGCTGGAATCCAAGCCGTTGAGCACAATCGGGCCGCTGAAACTGGTCAAGGACCTTCCCGACCAGTTTCTGTTGATGAACGGCGACGTGCTGACCGACCTGAACTTCCGGGAGTTCTGCGACGCACATGTGTCCGCTGGCCGCCTGTTTACGATCGCCGCGGCGCCGCGTACGCACGTCGTCGACTACGGGGTGCTCGAAGTGGACGGCGAGAACCGGTTGTGCCGCTTCCACGAGAAGCCCGCCCACCGGTACCTGGTGAGCATGGGCGTCTACGCCGTCAACCGTTCCCTGGTGGAGCGCGTGCCGCCAGACGTGAAATACGGGTTTGACGACCTCATGCGGGACATGCTGGCACGGGGCGAGCCGGTCCACGTCGAACCTTACAGCGGCTACTGGCTCGACATCGGCCGGCCCCACGATTACGAGCGGGCTATCGAGGAGTTTGAACAGTACAGGAGGACGCTTCTCCCGGATGAGTAAAACGGTTCTCGTCACGGGCGCCTCGGGATTCATCGGCAGGCCTCTGAGCGAACGGCTGGAGCAGGCGGGTTGTGCGGTGATCCGCCATTCGGATACCGACGGGGACATCGCATCCTGTCCGTTGCCCGGCGGTGGCGTGAACCATGTCTACCATCTGGCGGCCAGAACCTTCGTGCCGGATAGCTGGTCCGACCCACTGCCTTTCTACGCCACCAACGTACTGGGAACGGTGAACGTGGCCGAGTTCTGCCGGCGTCATGGCGCTTCTCTGACCATGCTGAGCTCCTACGTCTACGGAAGGCCCCGGTTTCTTCCCATTTCCGAGGAGCATCCGGTGGCGGCTTTCAACCCGTACGGTCATACGAAACTGCTGGCGGAAGAGGTGTGCCGGTACTACGCGCGGCAGTTCGGCATACAGGTGACCGTCATCCGCCCCTTCAATATCTACGGTCCCGGACAGGGTGAGAGCTTCCTCATCCCGACCCTTTTGAGGCAGGCACTGGATCCCAAGGCGCGCGAGATTTCGATTGCGGACGACCGTCCCAGGCGGGACTATCTCTTCATTGACGATCTGCTCGCTCTGCTGCTCCGGACCATGAACCCGCAAGGCTTCGATGCCTTCAACGCCGGATCGGGCTGCTCGGTAAACCCGCGAGAACTGGCGGAGTTGATGCTGCGGGCCGCGGGCCTGGAGAAGCCGGTTGTCTCGAGGGGTGAGGTCCGCGCCGACGAAGTCCTGGAAACGGTCGCCGACGTCGGGAAGGCAAAACGCATCTTTGGCTGGGAGCCGCGCGTCTCGCTTGTGGAGGGGATCGGGCGAATGATTCAGGCGCGTCTGGGGCCAGCGCCGGGCGTTCAGGAGGCGGCGCATGGCTGAACGGGCACATCCCGATGATCCCGCGTTCCAGGGAACCGACTCCGAGCGCGCATTGCGGGAGCGGTACTCCTTTTGCCTGCCGTTCGTCAAAGGGAAGCAAGTACTCGATGTTCCATGTGGCACGGGGTGGGGCACCTCCCTGCTCACCGGATCCGCGTCGCTCACCGGAGTCGATGCCGACCCTGAAGCGATTCGGTATGCAGCCTCGCGGTTTTCGGGAATCGATTTCCGGGTTGGCCGCATGGAGGCTTTGCCGCTCGAGTCGAACTGCTTCGACGTGATCGTCTGTCTCGAAGGGATTGAACATCTTTATTTGAGCGACGCGAAGCTCTTTCTGGCCGAAGCTCAGCGGCTACTGCGCCAAAACGGAAGAATCATCGTCACGGTGCCACGGCTCAAGGACGGCGGGTGTCACTCCGGAAATCCATGCCACTTTTACGAATTCACCGAGACAGGTCTGCGCATTCTACTGGAGGAGCACTTCGAGACCATCTCACTGGAGACCCTCGAATGCGGCGAGGGCCCTGAGCTTCGATACGTCGGACAACCCGCGGCTCGAAGATCCCGCGAACAGCGTGTCGCACCACGGGCACCGGGTCGCGCCGATCTTTGCGGCCGGGTGAGCAAGTGGCTGCAAGGGATGAGGGCTGGCAACGGATTCCGCTTCGCCGCCGCCACGCCTCCCACGCTGCTTTCAACGTGCATCGCGATCCTGCTGCACGAGGGGCTGGAGTCTATGGAAAGCGTGTCGCCACAGGAGCGGAAATCCTGGTGTCTTTACTTGCAATCCTGCCAGGATACTTCGACGGGCCGCTTTCTCGATCCGCTGCTCGAGCAATTCCCAATCCAAAGCGAGCTACACGACCGGGACTATATCGAGCTGCTGATGACTTACTTTGCCATCCAGGCGCTCGACGCGCTGGGTGCAGCGGCAGTTCACCCATTGCATTTCCTGGAGCGGTTTGAGACTCCTGGCGCAATCGCGGATTGGCTCGGCCGGCTGGATTGGAGCCATCCCCGGCTGGAGAGCAACCGGGTGATGTTCGTCCTGGCCGGCTTCATTCACCGCGCGGAAAAGGAGGGGGATACCGCCGCCCCGGGACTGTATCACCAGGTGCTTGACTGGCTGGACCAGGCTCAGGATACCAAGACCGGGCTTTGGGGCACGCAGCAGGGAGCCTCATGGTCGAATGCGATCGCCGGAGCGTATCGCTTCGTGTCCTTCCATGAGTACGTCCACAGGCCTGTTCGCTCCGTCCCCAAGATTATCGACGCAGCCCTTTCGCTGCAGCAGGACGATGGATTATTCGGTTCGGGTACGGGTGATGGAGCGTGCGAGGATCTGGACGTCATCGATCTGCTGGCGACATTGACAAAGCAGTTCGACTATCGGGCCTCCGATATCAAGAAGTCCTTGATCCGCAGCTTTTGGTCTATCTGGAATCTGCAGAATGCCGACGGCGGTTTTCCTTCCGCCGCCCGCGGCAGCCGGGGGACATACAGATTCGGAAGTTGGGCGCCGCTGGAAGTGGACCGGCGTGAGAGCGACGTGTGGGCAAGCTGGTCTCGCGCCCTGGCGCTTGAAACCGTTCGTTGCACTTATCCGGAGGACCTTCCTGAAATTGGCGGCTGGCGCTTCCGCCGCTGGCCCGCTTTGGGCTTTCATCGCCCCGGCCGGGGATTGTCCGGCTGTGAGAAAGAAAGGCTATCGGTCTGGCTACGACCGCTTTCGCTTCCACCGGACACCGCCGGCGACGCCACCCAGACCCCGGACGTCACTGTGGTTGTCACCTGCTATAACCTTGGCCGGTACCTGCATGAAGCCCTCGACAGCGTCTTGCGTCAGACGTTGCAGAGCTTTGAAATCATCGTCGTCGACGACGGCTCGACCGACGAGTTCACGACTCTCTACCTCGATATCCTCAGCGCGCCCAGAACCCGGGTCATTCGTACGCAAAATCAAGGTCTGCCCGCGGCCCGAAACGCCGGCATCCGGTTGGCTGGCGGCCGGTACATCTGCTGCCTCGATGCGGACGACCTCCTGATGCCGGCTTTTCTCGAACGAGCCCGGCGTATTCTCGACGATGCCGAGGACGTTGGCTTCGTGAGCTGCTATTACCAGATGTTCGACGCCGACCACGCTGTCTACCGTTATGATCATTGCCGGTTCCCCGAACTTCTGGTTCAGAACGAGGCAGTCGTAGTCAGTGTGTTTCGCCAGGACGCATGGCGCAAAGTAGGAGGTTACTGTACCGGCCTGAAGGCGATGGAAGATTGGGATTTCTGGATCGGCATTATCGAGCAGGGTTACCGGGGCGAAGTGATCCCGGAGGTCTTGTTCAAATACCGTTCCCGGGCCGGGTCTATGTACACCGTGGCTCGCCGGCCACAGAATTACTCCGCTGTGGCATGGCAGATCACCGAGCGGCACCAAGAGTCGTATCGCAGGCACTTCCGGGATGTGCTGCGTTTGAAGACGAGGCAGTTCGCCGAACTGGTGGAGGTCCGGCGGCAGGAACTGGAGGAGTCAGCACGTGCGAAAGACTTGCTGGAAGAGCAGGTCCGGAGGTGGCAGCAGGCAGCCGAAGAGCCGGAGAAGGCCAACACCCGGCTGGCGCGACAGGTCGACTATTGGCATGCCGCTGCCGGGCAACGACGTGAACGAATCGCCGTTCTTGAAGAAACGATCGCTCGTCTGACGGCCACCTGGCCCGGGAGAGCTGCGGAATGGTCGGCCGGGGTTCTGCGCAGGCTCTCGGGAGTTTGCCGCGGCATGATGTTGGTGGGGTCTCCCCGTCTGGCCCGATCGAACGCCAGGAACTTTCTGTTAGGGTTGAGGCTGGTCTTCGGCGGTGGCGAAGGACGCGCGATATGGAGAGATCGCTTCGACGCCGGCTACTATGAGTCGGCCTACTCTGACGTGGCGCGGTCGGGTATCCAGCCCTGGCTTCACTATTTGCTCTGTGGGTACTTCGAGAATCGGAACCCTTCGGAGAGTTTCGACTCGGCTTATTATCGCTTGTGTTACTCAGATGTGCGCGATGCCGGGATAAACCCACTCTTGCATTACGCTGTGTTCGGCCGCCAGGAGCAGAGGAGCGCGGCGGCGCCGCTACCGCCCGCGGCTGCAAAACGCCGCTCTCCGGCGCCGCTGGAAGCTCAACCCCGCGAGGCTTCGGTTGCGGCGGAGACCGCTCCTCGCCTGGAGGACAGAGGCGCGCCCCTGGTCAGCGTCGTCATACCGTGCTTTAACTACGGCCAGTACGTGGGACAGGCCATCCACTCCGTCCTATCGCAGACATTCACGAACCTCGAGATCATCGTCGTCGAGGGCGGATCCACTGACGGAACGACGCCCGACGTTCTTCGAGATCTGGAGCGGAAAGGGCTGCCGCGAACCCGCTTCGTCTACCGCGCGGAAGAGCATCTGGCCGGCGATAATCGCAATTGGGGCATCGGTCTTGCGCGGGGCCGCTACATTTGCTGCCTGGACGCGGACGATCTGATCAAACCAATCTACCTGGAGATCGCGGTATTCCTGGCCGAGTTTTACGGCTATGACTTCGTTTATCCTTCTGTGCGCTGCATTGGGGAATCCGATTCTCACTGGCTTCTGCGCGATCCCACCTGGCCGGGAATTACGGATGGCAACCAGATCTCCACCGTTGCGATGTTCCGCAGAGCGGCTTGG
This sequence comes from Bryobacteraceae bacterium, assembly GCA_049590695.1. Classification (GTDB taxonomy): domain Bacteria; phylum Acidobacteriota; class Terriglobia; order Bryobacterales; family Bryobacteraceae; genus Fen-178. The sequence continues at coordinate 4,896 of JBAWDI010000082.1, read as the reverse complement.
GAGCGCGTCGGGGGTTTCCGCGACTGGGGGAAGGGTGAACAATATGTGCCGGAGGACTGGGATTTCTGGGTTCGCCTTGTGGGTAACGGATTCCGCGGCAAGAGCATCGGTGAGTCATTGATGCTGTACCGGGTCCATGACGGCGGGTTATGGACTACGTGCGGGTTGGCTCTCGAGCGTCAACATCACACCATTCGCGCGGCGAACCCGCGATTCTTCGTAAACCGGTTTGTCCCGGCCGCCGCATCGCTCGATCGTGCGGCCACTTCCTGGGACAACCTGATCGAACCCGCCGGCTCCCATCCGCCTATTCTGTTTGCCTTGCCGTTCATCATCACCGGCGGAGCGGAAAAACTCTTTGAGATTCTGGTGCGTTCTCTGATCCGGCGAGGCTACAAAGTGATTGTGATCACGACACTCGTGCTGGCAGAGACTATCCCGGACTGCAAAGAGAGCTTCGAGGCGGTTACGCCCTACCTCTACGCCTTGCCGCGCGTGCTTCAGAATCAAGAGGACCGCTGGAAAGACTTCTTATTCTACTTATTAAGACGCCACCAGATCGGAACGATCCTGATCGCAGGCTGTGATTTTGTCTACCGGTTGCTGCCTGAAATCGACAGCGAGTTCCCACATATTGCGATCCTCGATCAATTGTTTAACGGCGAGGTCTATTACCATACCAACCGTCACTACGCGGAGTACATCGATGCCACGTTGGTGCCGTTCCCGTCGCTGGCCGACAAGCTGATCTCCGAAGGGGGCGAGCAAGCCGGCAAGGTATTCTTGATCCCCCATGGAATCGACATTGAGGAAATGGCGGCGGCGCCGGACACTACGTTTGAAGCGAGCGGCCTGCCGCAACACTTCCGAGGTAAGTTTCTGGTTTCTTTTTTCGGCCGGCTCTCAAAGGAAAAGGCGCCGGCGGATTTTGTGAAGATCGCCAAGCTGCTCCGGTCATATGACGAGATCTGTTTCCTGATGACCGGCGAGGGCCAGGAGCGGGCAGCCGTGCTGGCCTTGATCGGACGATATGGGATGCGGGACCGAATCTATGCGCCAGGCTTTGTCGACGATGTCCGTACGCTCATGGCGCTGTCCGATGTAGTTGTCGTTCCATCCTCTCTGGATGGAATGCCTCTGGTGGTGTTCGAAGCCCAGGCCTGCGGCAAACCTGTGGTGGCTTCGGCCGTTGGGAGCATTCCTCACGTCATCGCCGACGGCAAGACGGGGTTACTTTGCGCGCCCGGCGACGTGACTGGTTTTGCCGAGCGCATCCTCGAGCTGTGGCGCTCACCCGAAATGCGCCGCGCCATCGGCGAAGCTGCCCGCGTCTGGGTTCGCGCGAATCACAGCGCGGAGCCGATGACCGCGCAATACATCGAGGCGTTTGAACGGGCCCGGTCCCGGGCCGGCCGCACGGCCGCAACCAACGGCGCTGGCGAGTGAAAGCGCGCGCAGTCTGTCCCGAGGATGGTCCAATCCTCCTCCTCGTTCTGTGGTGGTGGCTACGGGGCCGTGGAAAGGTTTCAACTGGAGACAACGCTGTCCGCGATCACGGGGAAGAACTGGGGTTAGTTATAGTCAGGTCAGCGAGAACGGCGGGCGCCGGATCGAATGGGCGGCGCCATCGCTTCCGCGAAGAGCGCTTCATACCGATCGATTACTTGGTCGACGGAATAGCTGGCCAGCGCCAACCCCCTGGCCGCGGCGCCCATCCGGGCGCGCAGGGCTCCATCCCAAAGGAGGCGCTTCAAGGCGTTGGCGATCGAAACCTCGTTGCCCAACTCGGCCTGAAATCCGTGGATACCATCTTCGACTAGCTGAACGTTAGCGGGGATTGCGCTGACCACGGAGGGCAACCCGGCCGACATGGCCTCGAGGAGAGAACAGGGAAAGCCCTCATTCGAAGAGACCAGCGCGAAAACGTCGCTTGCCTGTAGCCACAGGCAGACTTCCTCCGCCGTCTTTCTGCCAACGAACCGCACCGCCGCGCCCAGGCGCAATTCCGCAGCCAGAGTTTCTAACTCGTCTCGCATAGGGCCATCGCCGACCAGGAGCAGCACGGCATCGGGCTGGTCGCCGAGAGAAGCGGCAAAAGCCCGAATCAACGACTGCAATTCTTTCTCCGGCGCAAGCCTTCCCACGAAAATCACGACCGGCGCGGAAGCGGGGATACCGAAACGCTCGCGCAGTTGCAGGCGGCGCTCCGCATCGCACGGCGCGAACTCTAAAGTATCCACCGGGTTGGGCATCCACAGCAGATGTTGCGGCTCGAATCCGGCCGAGGCGGCTTCTTCCACCATGCCGCGATTGAGAATCATCACGCGCCTCGCCCATTTGCGCAAATACCGCAATTCCAGCCGGCCGAGCCAGGACTGCCGCATGGCCGTAATGATGCCGCTGCCGGAGACCTTCATCACGATGGGCTTGTCCAGCCAACGCGCAACCGGCAGGCCCGCGGCCAAGTGCAACCCCTGCATCAAGAAGTAGACGATCTGATATCGGTCGCGCTCCCGGAACAACGTGCGTACTACGCCTAGTGCGAACGCATAATCGCGAAGGCGGGCAAAGCGCCGGCCCCCGAAGATTCGTACCGGGACGCCGGCGGGATCCGTCCAGGCCGCGAGGTCCGGCATGGGCGGTCCGCCCGCGCAGAGCACGGTCACGGAATGTCCGCGCCGCAGCAAAGCGGAGCAAACCCGCTGCGCCTCGATTTCCGAACCGCCCAGAACAGGTGGATACGTATGGGAGACCAGAAGGATGGAAAAACGGCGTCTATCGGCGGCGGGCTTCACAAGAATGTCAGGATGCGGCGCGTGCCTGCATTGTAGTTTGCGATCTGGACTGGAACTCGACTTGCGCCGCTTTAGACATAGCGATCGCGAGTCCCGCCATGGCCGGCAAGTAGAAGAAGTAAGCGAAATTCACGAACGCGATGGCCGTGCAAAACGCCACGAGCGCGAGGGAGACACAGAACACCGCAGCCCGGATATCGGCGCAGTCCGGCCGGTTCCGGGCCTGACGGAATGTGCGATTGAGCAAGAGGAATGTGGAGACGATTCCGGCGATAAACAATATGGCCGCTGGAATTCCGCACTCGCTCGAGACCTGGGTGAACGTGTTATGGGCTTCGTGCCAGTATCCGTGCGTTCCTATGATCTGGTTGTTCATGCCCTCAAAGGAAGAGAACTGTCCCGGGCCGACGCCGAAAAGCGGGTACTGGAAGGTGTAATCGATGCTCGTCTTGAGCAGGTACTCGCGCAGCATGGACGACTCGATGGCCTCCTGCACCGAGTCGGCGCTGTTGGCCGAAAACGAAGTAAGGCGCTGCAGAATCCGCGTTGGTACGGCGGTCAGCAACACCGCGGCGGCGATGGGCGCGATTCCGACAAGTACAAGCCTCTGGCGAGCCGTTCCGCGCACCAAAAAGTACACGGTGGCGGCTCCCAACGCCACCAACGCGCCGCGCGATCCGGTGCCTAGAATAACATAGAGGCCATAGACGACCCCCAACATCGCAAAGAGGCGCATCAGGATGAACCTGGAACTCATGGCCACCCACAGCAAGAAGGGCAGAGCAAAGAGCAGGTGCGCGGCTAAGTCGTTGGGGTTTGAGATCGAGCCAAATTCGAGCGAGACCCGGTTATCGGAACCCACCCCCTTCAGAAAGACCCGCGCACACATCAGGTTTACGACCACGCCCCACGCGATGGCGTGCATCAACCGCTTGCATTCCCGCCAGGTGACCGCCAACCCCCCCGTGACGAAGAGCATAATCAGATCGGTCCTGAGGTAGGTCAGAAGCAACTCCGCGGAACCCCTTCTATAGGAGCTAAAAGGAATTGCCAGAAACATCCATATCGCGAAGCCGGTCCAATAATAGGCGGGGCGGCCCCGAAACGCGCGTCTCAGGCCCCCGGCGACGACGACTCCGATGATGGCGGGTATGCCGAAAAGGTAAAGCAGGTAAAGATTGAACCCCATCATCACGGTCTGGACCTGATGAAGCATGCTGATTCGCAAGAACAGGAGCAGCAATCCCAGATGAAAGGCGATGCTTCGAAGGGGATCCGGCGGGACAACTTCGGGCGCATCTCCCGCATCGGCCATTACCGGCTGGTGCGGAACAACGGGAATTCGAGTTGGGACTTCTGTACGGCTGAGCACAAACCTTTTCTTAGGCCACGATAACACGCTGCGCCTGGTAACTCCTACGGCCTTGAGCCGGAGGAATCCGCGGTCTTGCCGGACGGACGGCCATAGTTCCGAAAATATACCTCGGCCGGGTTGCCCATGGCAAGGGAATACGGCGGGACATCGGAGATCACCACCCTATTGGCGCCAATCACGGCGCCTTCGCCGATCGTGACACCTTTCATCATGTGGCAGCCGTTGCCGATCCAGGCATACCGGCAGATCCGCACGGGGTGGATATCCCGCAGGTCTACGGGCGCGTTCTGGGCGCGAAGGCCGGCTTCGCGGCGGGGGCCGCCGGTGGCGGAAATGCGGCAGTTGAACGAGACTCTTAGGTCCTCTTCGATGACGATTTCCTGGCTTACGGCGAAGCTGACGCCCCACCCGATTTGGGCGCGATCGTCGATGATCAACTGGGGACGATCCAGAAAACGGCCGGAAGCGACGGAGATCCCGCCGATGGTTCCGTTGTCGCCAATGTGGATTTCCACGTGTCCATCCGCATAGGGCAAGGCCTCAAGGGAAAGATCCCTGCCGACCGATGCGCATCGGGCCTGGAAAAGCGGAGGGCGGTAGCTAAGGGCCTGTCAGTAAATTAGTAAAACAAGTTGACCTGGTTTTGTTTTATACTTGTGGAGTGGTGAACCACAAGGACATCCGGCGGCGGTTTCGTTCTTTGGCGGCCTTCCTGGACGAGCGGAT
>JBAWDI010000081.1:0-3985 GCA_049590695.1 Bryobacteraceae bacterium | reverse complement strand
GTGCCAAGTCCAAACGCACGCGCGCAGCCCGAATGATCAAAGAACTTCAAAAGCTCGGCTATCGCATAGTAGGTGGGCCACTTCCAGCGGGCGTGCAGGCATGAGGGGGTGGGGTTTTTCGACCCTGCCAGGCCCTGATTACTCCTGATACTCCGGATATGGCGATATACTGGTCGCTTACAACCGAGAGGAGTTCACTGGCCCATGTCAGCTACACGCAGATCTTTCTTTGCCCGCGCGGCGGCGATCGCCACCGCCCAGGGGCTAGTCCTGAAAGGACAGCAGACCACGCCTCCGGCGGCTCCGGTGACGCACGCACCGGGAAAGCAGTACGACCCCCGCATGGGCACTGGCAATGCCGACAAGTATTTCAAGTACTTTGAAGGCCGCTCCAAAGTGTCGCTGATTAAAGGGGACAGCCGGCGCAAGAACATTTACGATGCCCTGGTCGCAATCGACGACCAGATCCGGCCCGCTCTCAAGGCCAAAAAGTACGTCTTCGTCAAGCTGAATGGCATCGAGGCGGCTGGGAGGCTGCTCGGTTCCACCCAGCCCGATGCCCTCAGCGGCATCCTCGACTACCTCGCCCCCCGCTTCAAAGGTCCCGTGTTCGTCGGAGATTCCGGGGATCTTCCGGGCCAGCAGGCCGTCAGTAAGTTCGGCTGGGACAAGGTCTTCGCCGATTACAAGTCCCTCAACTTGAAGTTTGAGATTACCAACGAAAATCAGAGCCACTACGGGCTCCTGTACGGCATCGACTACGACCTGCATGTTATCCCCATCCGGCTGGGCGCTCGCTTCGTCGACCCCGATGCTTTCTTCATTTCCGCCGCGGTGTTGAAGACGCACAACATGGTCGTGGCCACCATGGCGGTCAAGAACATGGTCATGGGAGCGCCCCTGGCTCCGGCCCTGGGGGATAATAATTATGCCGATAGCGAGAAGCGCAAGTTTCACGTGGGCATCCGCTCGGGCAACTACAACATGTTTCTCGCCGCCCAGAAGATGCTCCCCACCAACTGGGGAGTCGGCGTCGTGGACGGCTACGAGGGCATGGAGGGCAACGGCCCCATGTCGGGCACCCCGGTGGGGCATCGCATCGCCCTGGCCTCCACGGATTTCCTGGCGGTCGATCGCGTGGGCCTGGCGTGCATGGAAATCGATGCCAGTTGGCCCGGCTATCTCAACTACGCCTACCAGACCGGCCTGGGTCAATACGATCTGAACAAGATCGACGTGGTGGGCGCCAAGATCGCCGACGTGCAAAAGAAGTATCGCCTTCACGCCGACACGGACCGCATGCTCGAGTGGCGCGGCCCCATGCAGGACCTGCCCTCGAACCTGGGCCGCAACCGTCGTCCCGAGGAAGAGTATCTCGCCTGAAAAAGGGGACAGACGCATTTATGGCACAGGAGAACGATGTTTCCCGCCGCGATGTGTTGAAAGCCGCCGGGGCCGTAACCGCCGTCGCGGGAGCCCCTTTCATCCAAAAAGCGATGGCCGACAGCCAACAGGTGCGGTACGGCATGATTGGTTGCGGCAGCCGCGGCACCTACCTGCTGAAGCATCTGAAGAAGATCGCCAGCGGCCGCTGCGTGGCGCTGTGCGACATCCGGCAGGAAGCCCTCGACCATGGCGTCCAAACCATCGGCGGCAATCCGCAAACGTACAAAGACTACCACGATCTGCTGGCGCGGAAAGATATCGACGCCGTGTTCGTGATCGTGCCGCTGTTCGTGCACTTCCCGCTCACTCGCGACGCCCTGCTGGCGGGCAGACACGTGTTCTGCGAAAAGTGCCTGGTCTTCAAGCCGGAGGAAGTGCACGCGCTGCGCGCGCTGGCGGGGGAACGTCCCCAACAGATTCTGCAAACCGGCCTCCAGCGGCGCTACAGCTACTTCTACCAGGTGGTCAAGAACATGGTGGACAAGGGCATCCTCGGCGACGTCCACCACATCCACGCGCAGTGGCATCGCAACATGATCAACAAGCCCAGCGCGTTGTGGACCATGAAGCCGGGCGGCGAGTCGAACATCCTCAACTGGCGGATCTACCGGTCCATGTCGGGTGGTCTGCCGGCCGAGCTGACCTCGCACCAGGTGGATATTGCCGATTGGATGTTCGGCTCTTCGCCGGACATGGTGATGGGCCTGGGCAGCCTGGACACCCTCAAGGACGGGCGCGACGTCTACGACAACGTCCAGTTGATCTACCGCTATCCCAAGGGCCAGAAGCTCACCTACTCTTCCATCAGCACCAATCAGTTCCTTCCGTTCTTCGACGGCGCGCGCCCCGAAATGGGCGAGATCATCATGGGCACGGATGGCACCATCGAGATTACCGTGGGCGACGACGTGCACCCGGCCATCGCCTGGTGGTACCTCGAGCCGCCCAAAACCACCACCGTGACCGCCGCGGACTCAAAGAAGAAGGAAGCCTTCGTGGCCGGCGCCACCATGGTAGCGTCGGGAGGCGCCCGCGGTCCCATTCCCATCATGACCAGCGACCTGGATTTCACCCCCCATGCCAGCTTCCTGGCGCGCGAAGCCAAATTCGCGCGGCGCTGGCTCACGGCCAAGGGCGTGCTGGTGCAGGAGGAACAGGACAACCCCGTCGATATCGAACTTGAAAGCTTCTTCCAGAGCTGCCGCGACCTGACGCCGCCGAAGGCGGGCCTGGAGATCGGCCTGCGGGATTCCGTGGCCGTGATTCTCTCCAACTTGGCCATGGACGAAGGCCGCCGCGTGTACTACAACGAGATCGACAAGATGGGCCGCGGCGAGGAGAAGGCTGGCGGGCGGCAGACGAATTAGGTTAGCGGAGCCCCTCTGGGTGAAGGGTTGTAGGTTCGAGACCTACCTGGGGAGCCAATCTGAATGGGTGTCCCAGCAGCCTCGCGCGGCTATTTTGGCTCGACGCGTCCCAGGGCCTCGTCAGTTGCCAACTCGAGTTCTTCGACCTCACTCTCGACGAGATCCCGGATCTTGGCCTGCAACGCCGACTTGGGGATAGCCCGCATCTGGAAGGCGAGCGCGACCGAGTCCTCGTGCGGCACGCCGGTTGGGGAGGAATCGATCCATGCCGTTCCGGCAAGGTTTGCGCGATCAAGGTTCGTGGTGAGCGGAACGACCGGAATCGATTGGAGAACCCGTGGCAGCGTATCACTTTGCCAGATCACGGCGGGCCGACGCCCTGTCTGTTCCCGCGGCCGATATGCGCCGAGGTCGGCCCACCAGAGTTCTCCTCGCTTCAACTCCGCTCCGTTGTCTCGAGCCCGCTGGCCCACTCCGCCAGACCCTGCTCGGCAAGAGCAAGGTCTTCCGCACTGCCGGCCTTCGCAAGCTTGGGCAAATCCCAGCGGCCGTCAACAGGGCGCCGGACCACGATCAAGTTCACACTCTCACCGGGTCGGAGGCCCAGCCGGTCCACAGGCAGGAGTACACCATTCTCGTAACGGGCTTCCACTAATCGCACGACCACAATCGTACCACGCCCGCACGCGCCGGACGGTGATCCGCATCCCGCGGATGCAGGGCTGACCGCCCATCTTGCCGGGCTCGATCATGATCCGGTCGAATGGCGGATTGAGACTCATACGATCATTATGACTCACCCTGACCCCTTCATTCGATCGAGTGCGCCGGTTCGCGCCTCGGATTGGGCCCGCGGACTGGCGAACCGCGCTTCGAGCGCCGCCGAAGGCGGGCGGGCGGCAAACGGATTAGCGGAGTCCCCCAATTGCGGGTGCTTCACCGCCGGGATAGCTCGCGGCTCAGCCAGGCTTTAGCCAGCTTCCAGTCCCGCTTCACGCTCGCAGCGGAAATCTTCAGTGTCTCGGCGGTCTGCTCCACGCTCAAACCGGCGAAAAAGCGCAGTTCCACCACCCGCGCCTTACGCGGGTCCATTTCTTCCAGGGCATTGAGGGCATCGTCCAGGGCGGCCAGGTCTTCGCTGCTTTGCGGGGAGGCATCCACGGAGTCATCCA
>JBAWDI010000080.1:0-1867 GCA_049590695.1 Bryobacteraceae bacterium | reverse complement strand
CGGCAAGATCGCGAACGTGGAAATGCTCGGTTTCAAAGGCAAACTGCAATGGTCGCAAGACGAGACCGGCCTAAAGGTCGCCATGCCCCCCAAGAAACCCTGCGAGCATGCTATCGCTCTAAGGATCGCCCTGGGCTAGATAACAGACCGATCAGCGCGGTTCACTCGACCCAGGGATTGATGACGTCTATGCCACAACCCTGGAAATCGGCTGTGTTCCGGGTCGCCACGGCCGCACGATGAGACCGTGCAATAGCTGCGATCATGGCATCGAACTGCGATATGGGACGGCCCGCCGTGTCTCGTGTGGCCACAATTTTGGCAAACGCGCGAGCGGCATCCTCATCGAAGGGCAGAATCCGGCCGGCAAACTCCTCAGCGAACATCTTCTCCACGGCTGCAAGCAATCGCAGGCGGCGTTTGCCCGCCGGCAGCGTCTCAACGCCGTACAGAACCTCTGCCTCAGTGACCGAGGTCGTGAACACCGACGATGGTTGCTGGGCGGCGAGCCAACGGAGGACTATGTCGGAAGGCAAGGGCCTGAGCGCTTCCGAAAGCACGTTGGTGTCGAGTACTATCACTTGGCGAGCTTCGAGGGTCGCCGGACAGCTTCACGTGGCGGAAACGCGAGTTCCACACCGCCAAGCGGTTCGATGTACCGCCGGATCGACTCCGCCAGATCGAGCCGCGGAACGCGTCTCGCCCTCAATCCGGCCCGCAGGATTTCACGCGCCTCTTCTTCCATGGACCTGCCGTGGCTGGCCGCCCGCAGGCGCAGCTTCGCCTTAACCGTGTCATCGAGACGTCGTACGGTGATGCTCGCCATACATCGATGATAGCACTGCAATCACATGGAAAGCGGGGAGCACGAAAAGGGGCGCATTCCTTGCCAAACCCGCAGAATCGTCTGTCCCCTCAAAAGCAAACACCCCGGGAGAGCCGAAGCCCGCCGGGGGTGTGAATTCTGCAAGCCCGATGCCTTGCGGCAGAGCGGGGACATTCGGCCGCCCTACTTATACTTCAGCAAGCTATTGATCTTATCCACCGCCGCCTTGGCTTCTTTAGTCACCGATTCATCGGCCACTGCGGCCTGCGCAATGTCCAGCGTCTCCTTGCAGGGGTAATTGCCCAACAGCGCCAGCACTTGCCGCTTCTCGGCGGGTTGCTTAGCCAGCGTCATGGCTTCACCCAGCAACCGCGCGCTCTCCGCGTCCGTACGCTGCGAGGGCAACGCCACCAGCTTCAAGTATCCGCGCAGCGCCAGCACCTGTAGGGACTGGTTGGCGGTGGTCTTGGCGAAATCCAGCAGGTCCTGCATGGGGGCGGCGTCGGCCCAGTCGGTCATAGCTAGAATGGCTCCGCGCCTGATCTCAGCCGTGGGGTCCTTCAAGGCGTCGCGCAAGACCGGGAGCGCCTGCTCGCTCGATGTCTGGCCCATCACTTCCATGAGCGAGAGCCGGGCTTGCGCCGCCGTGTTCTTCTGATACGCCGCCAGCACCGCGCCGATTTGCGGGGGCTGCGATCTCTTCAACACCAGCGCCAGCGTCTGCGAGGCATCCCGGCGATCGGCCGCCGCCGTGGCGTTCACCAGTATGTCAACCAACCCGGGCACCTGCGCCGGGCCGGCGACGTTTTTTAGCGCTTTCAACGCTTCGCGGTGCACATCGGGGTCCTGCTCCTGGACGGCCTTCACCAGCGCGTCGGCCGCGGCGGTGGAGCCGCGGTCTCCAGCAGCCATGATCAATTCCACTTTCACCTTGCCGCTCGATGTACCAATCGCGGAAACGATGGCGTCGTCGATGGCCGGCCCGCGCAAGTTGTCCAGGCTGTTGCGGGCCGCGGCCTGCGTGGCACCCTGGCTATTGGC
>JBAWDI010000079.1:0-6820 GCA_049590695.1 Bryobacteraceae bacterium | reverse complement strand
TGCGCACCGCGGCCTCGGCCTGCGCGCGCCCGCAGCCCAGGTTCAGGAGCGCCGAGAGCACGTCCTGATCGACGGCTGAAAGCGCGGCCTCGGCAGGCGTTCCCGTTTCCTCCCCGGTGGCGGCGGGCAACTTGTCGCGCAGTTCCAGCACCATGCGTTCGGCGGTCTTCTTGCCGACCCCGGGAATGCGCACCAGCCGCTCCACTCCCCCGCGCCGGATGAAGTTGATGAGGTCCGGCGCCGCCAGGCCAGAGAGAATCTTCACCGCCAGCGTCGGCCCGATGCCGCTCACCCCGATGAGCTTCTCGAACAGCGCCTTCTCATCCTGGGTGAGGAAGCCGTAGAGGGCCAGCGCATCCTCCCGCACGTGAGTATGGATACGCAACTGCACTTCCTTGCCGGGTTCGGGCAGGCGCGTAAACGTCGAGACCGGGATGGTGACATCGTATCCCACACCGCCGGTCTCGACGATGGCCTGGTTGGGATGCTTCTCGAGAAGTATGCCGCGCAGTAGAGCGATCATAACCTCGATTGTAGTGGTAGCTGGGGGGCCGGGGGCAGGGAGCGGAGCAGGAAGAACATCATGTTGTACTGTCTTAGGGAGCGTGCTAAGGTCGGTCCATGCCGCCACCCAGTCAGCCGTTCTCAAAGCGCCACGGCTACATCGGCCAGACGAAAGAGATCACGATCCGCGATGACGCCCCGAAAGACCTCCGCTTCGTCTTTCTCGGAATCACCCGTGCGCTTGCTCGCGAGTACTGCGGGCAATATCCGGAGACAGAAATTCGGGACGTTGTTGCCAAGACCCTGGGGAAATGGTTCGATCCAGGAGTCTGGCATTACCAAGAGATCTGGGAACAGATTGAACCCGTTGTCTACGACTGCCAGTGGTTCCGCGTGTACGACCTTATGGAAGCAGTCAACGCCTATTTTCGAAAGATGGCTCCGAAGGCCGCTCAGGAGTTCACCGAACAACTCAATGACTCTTTCGTTGAACAAGGTATCGGATGGCAACTCCTTGACGGCCAGGTCGTCAGGCGTGGCGATGAGATGTTTGAGGGCACGCTAAAGACCGGCATCACTGTTCTGGAAGAGGACAAGAAACCAACCGCCGCCGGACATCTACGGTTCGCTATCAGCGCCCTTTCCTCAAGGCCAAAGGCCAACACCAGCGGCGCAGTCGCACACGCCACGAGCGCAGTCGAGTGCGTGTTGGGCGAAATCACCGGCCAAGCAATGACTCTCGGGAAGTATCTGGACAAGAACCCCAGCCTATTTCATCCGGCCCTCAAGAAGGGACTCGACGGAATCTATGGCTATGCGTCAGACGAGGGTGCCCGTCATGGGAAGGAAGGTACCGAGCCTACTGGGGAAGAGGCAGAATTTGCCGTGGCCGTGTGCGCGGCCGTGTGCGCCCTCCTGACCCGAAGGCGCCCCAAATGACGGATCTAACCATCACCAGAAAGACGGGGGCCTGAGCTTCCGGCGCTCAGTGCCGGATGCCGTTCGCGACGGTAAGGTAAAACTGTGCGCGGGCTACGCCACTTCCAGCCGCTTGAGCCTTATTGTGTCGGTGCGAACGTGCGCCAAGTCGTACTGTGCCTGCTGCACAAGCCAGCTTTGGGCGCTGCCGCCGAACACCTTTGAAAGCCTCACGGCCATCTCGGGAGAAACCCCGCGCTTCCCGTTCACCAGTTCCGAAAGTGTCGTGCGCGTAACTCCAAGCGCTTCGGCTGCTCGCGTTATGGTCAAGCCCAAAGGCTCGATGCACTGGCGCAGCACAAAGCTGCCGGGGTGTGGGGGATTCTTCATAGGCATGCGTTGGTCCCTTCCTTAATGGTAATCGACATAATCGACGTCCAGAGCGTCGCCATCCTCAAAGCGGAAAATCACCCGCCAGTTGGCCCGCAACGTTATCGCCCAAAACCCTCGCCGGTCTCCCTTGAGAGGGTGCAACTTGAAACCCGGCACGTCCATATCGGCAACGCTGCCAGACGCATCAAGCCGCACCAGAATATCGCGGAGCTTCACCATATGCTCGGCAATCACCCCGCGCGGGTCATCGTCTTCGTAAAGGCGCCTCAACCCTTTATGGCGAATCGACTGGATCATCTTGCACCACGATGGCAATCTTCCGGCCTTTAAGATTCTGCTAGTAGCGAATTCCGCGCGCGGGCGAGGCCCTGTGGCGTTCCGTGGTCAAAGAGAATGAGCATCGACGAGGCCGGAGGTCCGGCCCGGGGCCGCCCCCTTGAGGCTCTGTGCCACAAACTCAAGCACCGCTGCGATCTGCTCCCGCGTCACGTCGAATTGTTCCATTACTTCTTCGACGCTCAAATCCTCGAGATTTTCGATGACTGTGGCAACGGGCAACCGGGTGTCCCGAAACACCCATGCGCCGCTTAGCCGTCCCGGCACGCTTTCAACGGCGGGGCATTGAGACCAGTCGAGACTCGCCATTGTCAGGCCTCCTTATTTTCAGAATAGCGCCAGCCCGTCCCGGGCACAAGAAAACGCCACGGCGAGACCGGGATAGCGCCGCGCTCGCCGGAGGATCCCGCGGGCTTCTCCATTACACGTGCAATTCCTGCGGCACGTGCTGACGATACACCTTGATCTTCGTCTCGTCCTTCCGGGCGGCGGCAAGGTCGTAGGCAACCTGCATTCGCAACCACGTTTCCGGCGTGCTGCCAAATGCCTTGGATAACCGGATAGCCATCTCCGGGCTGATGCCGGACTTGCCGTTGATCACGTTGCTGAGAGTCTGACGGGTGACCCCGAGAACCTTTGCCCCAGCGGTAACCGACAGGCCCAACGGCTCAAGACACGCGTTCCTTATGCTGCGTCCGGGGTGGGGCGGGTTCTTCATTGGCATTGGCGTCCCTCTTTTTCCTAGTCCACCAAATCAGGCCGTATCCCGCTCCGGTCGCCACGTTCATAGAGGCGTTTTAGGCCGCAGTGCTCGAAACTCCCGACCATCAGTGTACAACGTAAAGTGTCTATTGTCTCATGTCAAGTCCGTCTCGGCGATCTTGTCGCCGGTTTTCTTCCTAGTCCGGACAACCCACCGGCGGCAAAGACCGCCGGCGCTACGATGTTCATCCGTCCGTTCCGGCAACGCTGCCCCGCGCGTCCAGCCATCCCCCCTCCGACCCGCGTTGCTATAATTCCTTATTAAAGGAGGAGTTGATGTCCCGCTTGGTTTTATTTCTGACGCCCGTTCTGTTGCTGCCGCTCCTCAACTGCGGCGGCTCGCAGCACGACGTGACGGAAAAGTACTTTCTCGTCTCCGCTAATACCAAAGTTCCCTATTGGCAGGAAGCCGCGGCCGGTTTCAACCACGCCGCGGCCCAAATGGGTGTCCATGCCGAATTCGTGGGCCCCGAGAGCTACGACCCCAAGGCCCAGGACGAGCAGTTCCAGGACGTGCTCAAGCAGAAGCCCACCGGCATCCTGGTCTCCGCCAGCGCCCCGGACCTCTTGAACAAGGACATCGATGCCGCCATCGCCCAGGGCGTGCCGGTGATTGCCATCGATTCCGACGCTCCCGCCAGCAAACGCCTGTTCTTCATCGGCACCGACAACTACAAGGCCGGCGTCATGGGTGCGCGCATGCTCGCCAAAGGCCTCGGCGGCAAGGGCAACGTGGTCGTCTTCACCATCCCCGCGCAGGCCAATCTAAAAGACCGCCTGCGTGGCTACACCGATGTCTTCGCCGAACACCCGCAGATCCACATCACCCAGGTGATCGACGATCGCGGCGATCCCGGCGTTGTTTTCGACCGCACCATGGACATGATGGAAAAGGGCGGGAAAGTGGACGCCTTCGCCTGCCTCACCTCCATCGCCGGGCCCGAAGTCGCCGAAGTGTTGGGCCGCAAGAACGTCACCGGCAAGCTGGTCGTGGCCATGGACACCGACCCGCGCACGCTGGAAGGCATCCAGAAAGGCCTCATCACAGCCACCATCGGCCAGAAGCCGTTCACCATGGCCTACCTGGGCGCCAGAATGCTCGACGACCTGCATCACCACCCGCTCGCGTCCCTGACCGTGGACTGGGTTCAGGATTCCTTCTCCCCGATCCCCACGTTCGTGGACACCGGCGCCACCGTGATCGACAAGAGCAACGTCGAGAGTTTCATCAAAGCGCGCAACTCCGCCACCGCCGCCAAATAATCGTCCGGGCCGGATCGCGGGAGCGTGAGGCGCTCCATCGGTTATGGTTGAAGATGCCCCATGTACAAAGCCATCATCTTCGATCTGGGCAATGTTCTGGTCCAATTCGATTTCGAGCGCTGGCGTCAAGCGCTGGAGGGCTTCTGCCCGTATGGCGCGGTGGAGATTCGCCGGCGCATAGCAGCCACCGATCTGGTCGAGCGCTTCGAAACCGGCCTGATCGAGCCGCCAGACTTCGTCGCGGAGCTCTCCCGGATTCTCTCGCTCGACATGGACTACGCCGATTTCTGCAAGCTGTGGAGCGGCATCTTTACCGATCCTCTGATCCCCGAAGCCATGCTGGAAGGGCTCGCGGCCCGCTACAAGCTGTTGCTGCTCTCCAACACCAACGCCATCCATTTCGAAATGATCCGCGAGAACTACCCCTTGCTGCGCCACTTCCACGAGCGGATTCTGTCCTACGAGATGCACGCCATGAAGCCTCGGCGGGAGATTTTTCAGGCGGCCCTGGAACGCTGCGGATGCCGTCCCGAGGAGTGTTTCTACACCGACGACATAGCCGCTTACGTCGAAGCCGCCCAGCGGCTGGGCATAGACGCCGTGCGGTTTGAATCGCTGGCGCAGTTGGAGCGGGAACTGAAGGCGCGCGGCATCTGTTGGTAGAGAAAAAGACCGGGCGTCCCGGAGGAGGACGCCCGGTTTGAGGAGCCCCGAAACCCACTCGGAGGATGGGGGTTGCAGGGATGGAGGAGCTTGTTACGCCAGCAGACCGCCGTGTCCCAGGCAGGCCACCTCCCAGCCTGTGACGTGATAGCGAGCCAAAAGCGGTGGCAGCACCAAGTCGACCACATTCGGCTTGGCCGACCGGAAACAGCCGGGCGCTGAAATGATGGGCGCCTCATCCTTGTATGAGAGCAGGAGCAAATTCCCCGGCTCCACCGGCGCCAGGAACCGTTCCACCTGGCAGCCGACTTTCAACATGGCTTGGCCGACGACGTCTTCCGGACCCGCCGGCGCCGTGGTGGATGCCACCAGAATCACGCACGGCTTGGATCGAAGCAGATGTTGCAGGCAGCGCGCGACTGAATTCTCATCTTCCGTGCAGGCCAGAACGAAGTTGGCGTTCACACCGAAGCGGTCCAGCCGCTGGCGCATGATGTTCTCGAATAGCTGCCGCGCCCGCTCGCCGCTGATGGGGTCTGTATAGAGAACCCCTACACTTGGCGTCCGGACGGGGCGCGCCTGCAGGATCGGCCCACGCTCTTTCAAAATCCCGGTGACCGCGTCCAACTGGTCCTTGGAAACCGCGAATGGTGCGCTCTTTACCGTGGCAATCCGTTGCCCGGCAATGGCATAGCTGAAATTCAACGAGGTTGCGATCACCACGCTGGCGGTGCAATTGATCTGCTTCAGGAGTTCGTCGTCCACCAGCACGCAGCAGTTCTCGGTAGCCAGCAGATTGGCCCGGCCTCCCGCCGCCAGACGGATTTCGAAACTCCCGCATCCCATCTCGCTGGCCACGGCACACACCGCATCGTCCTCACCGATCTCGCCATCCTCCAGCTCGGTAACCCAAATGCTTTCCATGCCTTCGGATGCCAGCACCCGGATGTCTTCATCGCTGATTACATGGCCTTTCGCCAGCAGCTTCTTCCCACCCGGCCGGAAGACCGTGCAACACAGGACCCGACCAGTTGAGGATTTCACGTCAACCGTTTGCGCTCTCATGCGTGCCTCACAAGAAGTAGGATCAAAATACCAGATTTTAGGAGCTTGCTATCCCAAAAGGAGATTCTACATCCATAATGTTCAGAGAGCGTAGATTTTTTCAGCGGTCTTTTGCGGGGAGTGGCGGAAGTCCCCTTTGGGGGTATTGAATTCTATAGGTTGCGCGGCGTGGGGATCTGGATGAACTGGTCGTCGCCCGAGCCCAGCGCTTGACCCCACAGCGGTTGCGTGTCCGTCCCATCCTCCAGCCGCAGAAATCGCAGCACCGCGATCTCATCGCAGGCCTGGAATTTAGGGCAGCGCACGCAGTCTTTCCACGCCTTCAAGGGGAGCGCTCCACGCTCGACTTCGTGGAATCCTACCTTCTTGAAGAACTCCACGACGTAGGTGAAGGCGAACACGGCCTCGAGTTCGTATCCCTGGGCCTCCTCCACCAGCGCTTCCACCAGCTTGCGGCCGGCGCCCTGCGTCTTGGCCCGCTGGTGAACCGCCAGCGAGCGGATTTCGCCCAGCGTGGGACTGTAGAAGTGCAGCGCGCCGCAGCCCAGCAGCTCGTCGCCGAGCGTAACGGCGGTGAAGTCGCGGATGGCCTCCGATAACTCGAATTCCGTGCGCGGCAGCATAATGCCCTCGGCCGCGTACCCATTGATGAGGTCGAGAATCGGCGGGATATCGTGCATCACCGCCTTGCGGACCACCAGCGGCCCCCTGCCAGCCGGGGGTTCCACAAAAGCGTCCGCGTGCAGCGCGCTGATCATGCCGTGGGCGCCTCGCCGGCCACCATGCGCGTTCCAATGCCGCCACCCGCCAGAACCCGCTCCAGCACGCCTTCGGCCGCGCCTGGGGCGATCCGCACCTGCTCCACACCGCCCGCCAGCGCCGCCAGCGCGGCCTCCAGTTTGGCCTGCATGCCGCC
>JBAWDI010000078.1:0-2306 GCA_049590695.1 Bryobacteraceae bacterium | reverse complement strand
GGCGAATTCCGCGCCGCACCTCGCCGCCACCCGCAATCGCTCGCCGATGGTATCGGTGGCCGCGACGCGCGCGCCCCGGCGCTTCACCAGCATGGTAAACATCAGCCCAATCGGCCCCTGCCCCAAGACGACCACGAAATCCTCCGGCTGCGGATCCAATTGCACCACGGCCTTCAGACACGTGTTCAGGGGCTCCACCAAAGTGGCGCGCTCGAAGGAAACTCCGGCGGGTATTCTCTCCACGCCGCGCTCCACTATCCAGTCCATTACCCGCACGTATTGAGCAAACCCTCCGCCCGCCGGCTCGAAGCCCGCCGAAATGCCGACTTTCTTGTACACCGGGCACTGGGCGTAAATCTTGCGCCGGCAATAGAAGCATTCCAGGCAGGGGATGTGATGAAATGCCACCACCCGGTCGCCCAGCCGGTATTTCGCGACGCCCGCCCCCACCGCCGCCACAACTCCAGCCGTTTCGTGACCGTACACCCGCGGCGGCGCCAGCAGGTTGTGCTCGATCTTCTTGAGGTCGGTGTGACAGATGCCACAAGCTTCCACCCGTATCAGAATCTCGCCACGCCCGATGGCGGGTGTGGGAATCTCCTCAACGCTGACCACGCTCTGCCCGCGATAGACGGCTGCGTGCATAGTCTCGGGTACAGCACTCGGGTCAGTATTGGCAGTTTGCAAAAAAAACCCCCAGGACTCGCGCGGCCCGCACTGAACGCTGGCGCAGCCGGCACAGTTCCGGCAGCCGGGCCAAAGGACGGCACAATGCTCCTCTTAGAACTACCATTGTATCGAAGTGGCCGTCCGCGCGCAGGGCCGCGTTGAAGTCATTCGCCATAGTTTCGTCCGCCAGGTCGGTTACCACCCGGATGCAATAGAACGGCAAGCCGCGAACTTGGGCGCGCGCGGCCACTCCAGCGGCCTCCATTTCCACCACCATCGCTCCGCCGGCGCGCAGGCGGCGCTTTTCTTCCACCGATTGCGCCACGCGGTCAATCGAGCAAACCACGCCGCTGTGGTGAAGGGACACGCTCGAGACGGGCAGGGCGTCATAGCGGCCGTCCGCGGCCACCACGCTGGTGGCCACCACCACGTCCGCCACGGCAAGTGCGGGGTCGAGCGCGCCACAGAAGCCGGTGCTGATTACGGCGTCGGGGTGGAACACCTCGCACGCGGCGTCCACGGCGGAGGCGGCGCGGCGGGCGCCGGCGCCGTTGGCAACCAGAAGCAGATCATGGCCGCCCAAGTGGGCGAAGCGTGCCCAATCAAGAGCGCCGATTCTCAATCGGCGCGCAGGACGCCATCCTGCCCCACAAAGGCGGAATTCCATCGGAGAGGATGCGATCAGGAGTAGTTTCACCTGCGGAACCACTCCACGGCGCGGGTTAGCGCCGTCTCCGCCGGACCAGGCTCGAAACCCAGCTCGCGCCGCGCCTTCTCGTGCGTCACCCACATCTTCTTCCGGGCCATGCGGACCCCGTTCAGGGGCACCCGCGGCGGCGTGCCGGTGAGGTCCGCCCAGGCCGTGCTGCACACGCCCGCGCACCAGGCTACCGCGTACGGGAGCCGCACGGTGGGCGCCTTGCGGCCGGTAATCTTCGCCAGCTTCGCGAAAATCTCAGCCAGCGTCAAATTCTCGGACCCCAGGATGTACCGCTCTCCCGCCCGGCCGCGCTCACAGGCCAGCAAGTGCCCCGCGGCAACATCGCGCACATCCACCACGTTCAGCCCCGTGTCGATGAACGCCGGCATGCCGCCACTTAGAAAATCGGCCACGATCTTGCCGGTGGGGGTGGGCTTCACGTCATGATCGCCAACCGGCGCGGTGGGGTTCACAATCACCACCGGAAGCCCGCCGCGCGCGAACTTCAGCGCCGCCTGCTCGGCCAGGAACTTCGAGCGCTTGTAGTCTCCCACCATGTCTTCGAGCGAGACGGCGGCGTCCTCATTTCCGATGCCGCCATGCGGAATCCCGATACACCCCACGGTGCTGGTATAGACCACGCGCTCGACGCCGGCGCTGCTGGCGGCTTCGAGCAAATTGCGTGTGCCATCGACGTTCGACCGGTACAGCTCCTCGGGATGCCTGGCCCACAGCCGGTAGTCCGCGGCGGCGTGGAAGACCAAGCCGCAACCGGCCACGGCGCGTTCCAGCGAGGCGGCGTCGCGCAGATCCCCGGTGACGCATTCCACATCCAGTTCGGCGACGCGGCTGCCAGGGCGCACCAGGGCGCGAACGGCGTAACCGCGCTCGCCAAGAAGGCGGGCGACGTGCCATCCGAGGAAACCGGAAGCTCCCG
>JBAWDI010000077.1:0-3531 GCA_049590695.1 Bryobacteraceae bacterium | reverse complement strand
GACACTGCCGGGGCGCCCGCCGGGTCGGCCAGCGAATTCGCGCCTCCGGTTTCCATGCCGCGCTCCGCTCCCCGTCCTCAAGCCGCCGCCTCCGAACCTCCGGACGACCTGAATCAGGGCATCACGGATGACGACGTTCCGTTCTAGCTTCCTGCTGGCCGGTTAGCCCGAGGGCGCGGCTCGCGTGCGCCGGGACCAGCTTGGGCGGCCGGCCCCGTCTGCGGCCTCTCTGCGGCAACCGCTCGAGAGTGGCTATCGCCGCGTTCAAGTTGTCCAACTCCCGGTGGAGATGGGCCAGCACTTTCGCGAGATCCATATACGATCGTCCTACTACCCCCAGAATAGTGCGTTCTTGCGCCGATTCATATTAGGGAAAATCCGAGTAGTTGTGATCTTTGAGATAGACGCCAGCCCCCGGAATAGGGAACGGCGATGGACCGAGGCCTACATGGTTGGACGCTGGGCCGCGGAATCCCCTGCCAACTCCTGTGGGTCCGTGTAGGTCTGCAAAGAATCGAGCGACTCCAGCACCCGTTCCAGCAGGCCGTCGGTCTGCGCGACCGTGATGTTCAGAGCTTCTATGGAATGCGCTTGCGTGGTGAGGCGCTCGTCCAGAGAGGTCATGGTTTTCGAGAGCAGTTGCTCCATGGCGGCCACGATCTGCGCAGTGGAGGGAACATCCGCCAGTTTGACGGCATGCTCGTCCAAGCGCGTCTCGACCTGAGCGAACCGCGCAACGTCGGCCGATTCATGCGCCTCCAGGCGGCTCTCCAGATCGGCCAGCGAGCGCTTCAAATCCTGTTCCGCCGCCGGACTGATCCCGCCATGCTCGCGCCGGGAACTCGTCAATACCCCCGCCACGATTCCGGCCGCGAAGATGGCCAGGCGGGGAACGTAACTGATAACTCGCGACATTGCTACTTCTTTTATAATACTTTTCCGGAACTCCATGCAAGTACTACATTTAGTAACCATCGTACTGGGTACGTACCGACATTGAAAGCCGGTCGGAAAACTGGCATTCTGTCTTAGGATACGTCCTTTGTTCTAAGGGACTTCTGGTTGAGTGACGGCTGGGAATCCGGGCCCGCCAGCCGGGGCGAGGCCGCTTGTCCACTGTTATTGGAATGCAACTCTCGCGGCGACGTGCTCTGAATGAGCGAAAGGCCGCGTTCAGCGCCCGGCGGTGGGGATAACCTGACTGACACAAATCAAGCCGGAATGCGCTCCCGGGTAGATGCCCGGATGCCTGCTGGCGTGTCCGCCGGGTTGCTGCAGTTGGAGAGCAGCCTGCTGCGGCATTATCTCCGGCTGCAACTGGCGGAGCGCGATCTTTCCAGCTTCGCCCGGGACCGGCGCCGCGGCATCGGGCGCGGAGCGGTGCGCCAGATCGATCTCGAACGGCAGCGCCTGGGCCGGGAACTCCACACCGGCGTGGGACAGATGCTGGCCGCCATCCGCCTCCAACTCGAGATCGTCGCCGCGCAACTCCTCGACCCGCCGGCGCTGGTGCAACAGGCGCTCGACCGCATCTCCACCCTGGCCAACGACGCTTTGGAACAGGTGCGCTCCGTCTCCGCGCGGCTGCACCCGCCAGAGTGGCAGCGGCTCACGCTCGCCGACGCGATCCAACAACTGTGGGACATCAGCGGTATTCCGCAGAGATTTGAAGCGTCTCTCCGCATCCAACCGCTGCCGCACGAGCCCGATCTGGAGGTCAAGGTGTTGCTCTACCGGGCCGCGCAGGAGGCCCTTTCCAACGTAGCCCGCCATGCCCGCGCCACCCGCGTCGAGGCGGCCCTCGAGACCCGCGACGATTGTGCCATCCTGACCGTTCGGGATGACGGTGTGGGGTTTGACGTGGCCGGACTGCTTCGGGGCCCCGCCAGCGTGGCATCCGGCATTGGGCTGCGCTCCATCCGCGAGCAAGCCGCCGCGCTGGGCGGAAGATCGGAGATCCAAAGCGGCCCGGCTGGCACTACACTGGTAGTCTCGGTGCCGTTTTCTTGAGGGACCTCGTCCCTGCCAGGAGAAGTATGCAGGAATCGCAAGACATTACGGTCGTTCTAGTGGACGATCACGCCATCGTGCGCGAAGGAATCGCCGCGCTGTGCTCCGCCAGCGGAATGTCCATCCTCGGCCAGTGCTCCGATGGCACCGCGGCCGTGGAAATGATCGCCGCGCTCCAGCCCGATTTTGCCGTCCTCGATCTGAATATGCCGGGCATCTCCGGCATCGAGGTGATTCGCCGGCTGCGCGCCTCCGGTTGCGCGGCCAAACTGATGATCCTCTCCATCAGCCGCGAAGATGCCACCGTCAGGGAGGCGTTGCGGGCGGGCGCGGATGCCTACCTCCTCAAAGACGGGCCCGCCCGCCACCTGCTGGATGCCATCCGCTTCGTCCGCGAAGGTGGCGTCTACGTCTCTCCGCTGCTGCGCGGCGCCGGCCTCTTTACCAGGGCCGAAGGCGCCCCGGCCGAAGATCCGCTCGCTTCCCTCAGCCCTCGCGAGACGGAGGTCTTTTCCTACCTCGTGAATGGATTGCGCGCCAAGGACATCGCCGACCTGCTCGACATCAGTCCCAAAACCGTGGACACTTACCGTGCCAGCCTGATGCGCAAGCTCAACGTCCACGACCTGGTCGGCCTGGTCAAGTTCGCAATCGAGCGGAATCTCACGAGCACTTCCGAGCCGCGCTGAACTCGATGCACGCTGCTCTGCGGGCTTTGTGGCACTGGTCGTAACCCTCTAATAACCGGATGAGATCTTCCACGACGTCCCTGCGTTCGTAGAGACGTTCCAACGCTCGTCTACGAATGGCGTCCGCGGACGAAGCGCGGACGCGGTCGGCAGAGAGAGAAGCAACAAGGGCGATCGGCATGTTCTTTGCTGTACAGTTGTGAAGGATTTGAGACACGGAAGAAACTAGAATATACGTTCTCCATATCCGAAATCAAGGAAAATCTGATATAACTATAGGATTTTTCTGTAGCCAAGAACACCTGGCTGTCTGGCGCACATCGCGCGGAACTGCGCCGCTCCCCCCTGCTACTTGAGGCGAGTGAGGGCAACCAGGGATAGCGCGATTTCACCCACAGGATGCATCCTTTTCACCCATTTCACAGCGGCGAGGAAACCTCTAATTGTGGTGGTGAAGTTTACCTCACATTGATAATAAAAGGGTTCGGGACCTGATTCCCTTGCCGCCCGTTTGGTTGGGCATGTGCAAGGTTTTTCCTGCCCGGTAGTTTCTGCACGGTTTACCCGTGTGGGCTGTCTCCTTACCGTAGCCGGGTTTTTGACGGATCAGGCTTCTTAAACTATAGATCAATATAGGGATACCTTACTAATGATATCGGCGGGTTTGAGAGTCTGATCCTCTTGCTCCCGGTTTGGATGGGTATGTGCTGTGTTTTTCCTGCTCGGGAGCTTCGGCATGGTGCACCGGCTTGGGCGGGTTGTTTCCGGCCGTTCCGGTACTTTTGACTGATCGGGTTTCTTGAATTGGAGATGAGTATGCGGATTCCTTCTT
>JBAWDI010000076.1:0-4262 GCA_049590695.1 Bryobacteraceae bacterium | reverse complement strand
TGAAACGGACGGCTTCGCGGCTCAACCAAAAAGCAGCGAATGGAAAGTGTCGGCTTTCCGCCGTGTCTCACTCTTGGGGTCCACCGCACCCCGAAGAACGTCGGCACGGACGCCGACGTGGCAACCTAAAAGGTCGCTCCACGGATCGAGCGCGGGCGCATTTCTTGCGTCGCACCACACTGGGCTTATTTAAGTGGCATTGGGCGCTTTCGCCTGCCAACCCTTCACCTCGCCAGCCACAGTAGCGGCACCACGCCGGCTACTGTCAGGCCGGCCAGCAGGCACAGGCTCTCGACACCCGTCTTGCGATCGGACAGGCTGAAAGCATAGATGCCTTTGACCAGGTTGTTGCTGGCCGCGGCAATCAGAATGGCCGCCGAAGCCACCTTCAAAGAAGTCACTCCTCCCGCCGATTGCGTCATGCCCATGATGAAGGGATCCACGTCCGTGACTCCCATCAGCCCCGCCAGTGTGTACACCCCCGCCCTGCCGAGATAGGTGACCACCAGGTGCGTGGTTACCAGGATGGCCAGAAACAGCACGGCGAAAAGAAACGCCGCGCGCAGTTCGAGGGGGTTCTTGGGTTCGAATTCCCGTTTGACCTCACCGGCTTTCGCCTCGGGAATGCGCGTCCAGAGCCAGCCTGCGCCCACACCCACGGCCGCCAGAATGGCGAACGGCACGCCCAGGGTCAGCATGAGGTTTCGATTGAACATCGTCACCAGGCCGGCCAGGCGCAAATACATCACGCCGGAAGCCATCAGAATTCCGCCTGCAAACAGGTGCGGGCGGCTTTCGCGCGCGGCCCGTCTGGCCAGAACCAAGGTGGTCACGGTGGAGGAGTAGGCGCCCCCCAGCAATGCCGCCAGGATCACGCCTCCCTGCCCCTTCGTCAGCTTCTGGATCACGTAGCTGCCGTAGGACACGCCGCTCACCGCCACCACCACCAGCCAGGCCTTGAAGGGATTGATCTGGAACGGCCCGAACTCCTGGTTGGGCAGGACCGGCAAAATCACCGCGGTGAGCAGAAGGAACTTGGTGAAGGTGAGGATCTCCTCGGAGGCGATCCGTTTAGTCAAGCCTTCCAACACGGCCTTCAATTCCAGCAACAACATGCTGGCGACGGTGACCGTGGTGGCGATCCAGAATTGGTCGCGGTAGACCAGCGCCCCCACCAGGTACGCGGTCAGCCCCGACATCTCGGAGGTGACGCCCGAAAAGGTGGACGTCGCCACTTTATGCTGGTACGCCAGCATCAGGAACGCACCCACTACGGCGAAACCCAACATCACCGGCAAGATCTGCCCTCCCGAAAGAAGGGACGTGGCGTAGCCGATGAGCCCGATCAAAGGATAGGTGCGGACTCCACCGAACGAGTAGTGTTCGCTCGCGGTCCGGCGCTCCTCCCGCTCCAAGCCCATCAAAAACGAAAGGAACAGGACCAACAGGATCTTCGCGCCTTCCGGCGGCAGTAAATGAAAGAAGTCCACCAGCTTCAGTGCTCCTCGTCTTATAAGAGTACAACTTCACGGAAAGCAAGGTAGAGGGCGGCGCTACCCGCCTTCGCTATACTCTCACTATGAAAGCTATTCGCCCGCTGGCTCTATTTCTGCTGGCTTCGGCCTGCTTCGCGCAAGGCCTCGAGTACATCAAGGCCCATTACACCAAGTACGAATACATGATTCCCATGCGCGACGGGAAAAAGCTGTTCACCTCGGTGTATGTTCCGAAGGACACCTCCGAGAAATATCCCATCATGCTCGACCGCACGCCGTACAGCGTGGCGCCCTACGGCGCCGACGACTTCAAGGCCAGCCTGGGGCCTTCGGAGAAGTTCGCGCGCGACGGATTCATCTTCGTGTACCAGGATGTGCGCGGCTGCTACATGTCGGAAGGCGAATTCGTGGACATGCGGCCGCAGATCGACGTGAAGCGCGGGCCCCAGGACGTGGACGAGAGCTCCGATGCCTACGACACCATCGACTGGCTGATCAAGAACGTGCCCAATCACAACGGGAAGGTGGGCATGTGGGGGATCTCGTATCCGGGGTTTTACACGTCGGCGGGAATCATCGATGCGCACCCCGCGCTCAAGGCCGCGTCGCCGCAGGCGCCCATCGCGGACTGGTTCATCGGCGACGATTTTCATCACAACGGCGCGCTGTACCTGCCGCACGCGTACCGCTTCTTGAGCGGCTTCGGCCATCCGCGGCCGGTTCCCACGCTTCCCCAGACGCGGGCGCCGGACCCCACCGCCACGTTGGATGCGTACAGCTTTTTCCTCTCGCTCGGCCCGCTTGCGAACGCCAACGAGAAGTACTTCAAGAACGACGTTCCGTTCTGGACCGAGATGATGCGGCACGGCACCTACGACGAATTCTGGCAGGCCCGCAACCTGCGTCCGCACCTGACGAACATCAAGCCGGCGGTGATGACCGTGGGCGGCTGGTTCGACGCGGAGGACCTGTTCGGGGCGCTGAATACCTACAAAGAGATCGAGAAGAACAGCCCGGGCGCGTACAACATTCTGGTCATGGGCCCGTGGTGCCACGGCTGCTGGGCGCGCACCGACGGAGACGCGCTGGGCAACGTGCGGTTCGGCGCCAAGACCTCGCAGTTTTATCGGGACGAGATCGAGTTTCCGTTCTTCGCCTACTGGCTGAAGGGCAAAGGCGATCCCAAGCTGCCGGAAGCATTGGTGTTCGAGACCGGCACCAACCAGTGGCGGCGGGAGGATGCCTGGCCGCCCAAAGACGCGCGGCCGCAAGCGCTCTATTTGCGCGCCGATGGAAAGCTGAGCTTCGATCCGCCGAGCGAAGCCGCGGCGGCCTTCGACGAATACCTCAGCGATCCCAACAAGCCGGTGCCGTACATCAACGGCCAGGCGCCTGGCATGACGCGCGAGCACATGGTGGAAGACCAGCGCTTCGCATCCACGCGGACCGACGTGCTGACCTATCGGAGCGACGAACTCACCCGCGACGTGACGCTATCGGGCCCTCTGACGGCGTCGCTGTACGTCTCGACCACGGGGACCGATTCCGACTGGGTGGTGAAGCTGATCGACGTCTACCCCGAGGATTATCCGAATCCCGATCCGAATCCCACCGGCGTCCGCATGGGCGGATACCAGCAGTTGATCCGCGGCGAGGACATGCGCGGGAAGTTTCGCGACAGCTATTCGAAGCCCGAGCCTTTTGTGCCCGGCAAGATGGAAAAAGTGGAATGGGCGATGCCCGATATCAACCACTGTTTCCGCACGGGCCACCGGATCATGGTGCAGGTGCAGAGCTCCTGGTTCCCGCTGGTGGACCGCAATCCGCAGCAGTTCGAGGATATCTACAGCGCCAAGGCCGCGGACTTCGTGAAGGCCACGGAGCGGGTGTACCGCTCAGCAAACGCGGCCTCCGCGGTGAAGGTGAACGTGCGGCCGTAGGGGCCGCGGGGTGCCCTCTGGGCCGCCCGGCCCCTACCAACCCATGCCGCGAAAAGTTACTCTCTTTCCGCTTATCGCCGCCATCTACCTGATGGTGGCCGGCGGGCCCTTCGGCCTGGAGGACATCGTCTCCAAATCGGGCTATGCGGGAGCCATTGTCATCCTGCTGGCGACGCCGGCCGTCTGGAGTCTTCCCACGGCGCTCATGGTGAGCGAGCTGGCGAGCGCCCTGCCGAACGAGGGCGGCTACTACGTCTGGGTGACCCGCGCCATGGGGCGCTTCTGGGGGTTCCAGGAGGCCTGGCTGTCGCTGGCCGGCAGCGTGTTCGACATGGCGATTTACCCCACGTTGTTTGTGGACTACCTCGGCCACTTCGCCCCCGCACTGACCGCCGGCGCCAGAGGGATCTGGATCGGCGTGGCCCTGATCGCCATGTGCGCGCTCTGGAACCTGCTGGGCGCAAAGACCGTGGGTGGAAGCTCGCTGGCGATGACCATCGTGCTGCTGGCGCCTTTCGCAATTCTGGCGGGATATGCCGGCTTCCACCGCGCGTTACCCGGCGCGCCGGTTGTTCCGCTTCATGATGTCGATATTCTGGGAGGCATTCTCGTCGCCATGTGGAATTACATGGGATGGGACAATGCTTCCACCATCGCCGGTGAAGTGGACCGGCCGCAACGCACCTATCCGCTGGCCATGGGCGGCGCAGTGGCGCTGGTGGCGGCGACCTACGTGTTGCCCATCGCGGCGGTTGCCATGACGGGGCTCGACGCCAACCGTTGGTCCACGGGCGGCTGGGCGGATGTGGCGCGCGCGGTCGTCGGA
>JBAWDI010000075.1:0-12177 GCA_049590695.1 Bryobacteraceae bacterium | reverse complement strand
CAGTTCGCCATCGATAATCCCGAAGGCTACCGCAACCTCGCGTCGGTGGTCCAGGCCCAGTTGAACATTCCCATCTGGACCTGGGGCGCGGCGCGCAGCCGGGTGAAACAGTCGGAGTTGCGCCTCCAGCAGGCCCAGAACGATCTCAGCCTCACCTATCGCCAGCTCCTCGCCAGCCTCAATTCGTTCTACCTGGAGGCGGTTGCCGCCAATTCGCAAATCGCTTCCCTGCGCCACTCCCTGGACCTTTCCGCCGACAGCCTCAAGCTGACGCTGCTGCGCTACCAGGCCGGCGAGGTTTCGGTGCTCGAAGTGGTGGACGCGCAAACCACGCTGGTCGGGGCGCGCAACGCCTATGACGACGGCATGGTGCGCTACCGTGTCGCCCTGGCCAACCTGCAAACTCTCACGGGGGCTTTCTAGCCAATGCGGAAAATCACAATCCTCATACTGACCTCCTGCCTGGTAGCCATGTCGGGCTGCTCCAGGAAGGAGGAAAACGAAGCCGAAGCGCCCGCGCCCGTCCAGGTCACGGCGGTCACCCAGGACACCATCCGCCGCCTGGTCGCCGGCGACGGCATGCTCTTCCCGCGAGACCAGGCCAGCGTGGGACCCAAGATCGCCTCGCCGGTCGAAAAGTTCTACGTCAACCGCGGCGACCACGTCAAGCAGGGCCAACTCCTGGCCATGCTGGAAAACCGCGACCTCACCGCCCAAGCCGCCGAAGGCAAAGATGCCATGGACCAGGCGGAATCCAATCTGCGCTCCACCTCCGGCGCGTCCGTTCCCGAGGCCGTGGTCAAGGCGCAGACCGATGTGGATGCCGACCGCGAGGCCATGGATGCCGCCAAAAAGGTGTTCGACAGCCGCGCGGAGTTGTTCCAACAAGGTGCGCTGGCGCGGCGCCAGGTGGATGAAGCCCTGGTGAACTACACGCAAGCCAAGAGCCAGTTCGAAACCGCCCAGGAGCATTTGCGGGTGCTCCAGGCCGTCGCCAAAGAGGAGCAGATCAAGACCGCCTCCGCGCAGGTGGAAGCCGCCAGGGCGCATCGTCAATCCCTCGAGGCCCAGCTCAGCTATTCGCGCATTCTCAGCCCTATCGGCGGCGTCATCGCCGATCGGCCCCTCTACGCCGGTGAAATGGCCACCCCTGGCACGCCGCTGCTCACGGTGATGGATATCTCGCGCGTCGTGGCCCGCGTCAGTGTCCCGCAGAGCCAGGCCGGCACGGTAAAAGTGGGCCAACCGGCAATCGTTACTCAGGTCGATAGCGGGCAGGAGGTGCCCGGCAAAGTGATTGTGGTGAGCCCCGCCACGGACCCTGCCAGCACCACCGTGCAAGTCTGGGTGGAGGCCGAAAATCCCGGCGAAAAGCTCAAGCCCGGCGCCAGCGTGCACGCCGTCATCGTCACCGAAATGTTCAAAGCCGCCACCGTCGTGCCCATCGCCGCCATTCTTCCGGGAGAAGAAAAAGGCGCCGCCGTCCTGACCGTCAGCGCCGATTCCACCGCCCACAAGAAGCAGGTCGAGTTGGGTGTTCGCGAAGGCGACAAGGTCCAGATCCTGAGCGGCGTCCGGCCCGGTGAAGAAGTGGTGGTGGTGGGCGGCCTCGGCGTGGACGACAAGGCCAAGGTCAAAATCATCAATACCACCGTCGAAGAGAGCGACGAGGACGACACCCCCGAGCCGCCGGAGCCCGCCAAGAAATGAGCGGCCTTTCCACACCTCCACCCGTCCCGGCGCCCGCCGACGCGCCGCACTGGACCGCCCGCCACGGCAAGCCCATTGTCTTCGTCATCCTCACCATGGTCGCCGTGGGCATCTACCTGGCGCTCACCATCCCCGTGGCCGTCTTCCCGGATACCAATTTCCCCCGCATTGTGATCGGCGTCGATAACGGCGTCTTCCCCATCGACCAGATGCTGGTCACCGTGACCAGGCCGCTCGAAGAAGCCGTCAACACCGTGCCTGGGCTCGATTACGTCTGGTCCATCACCAGCCGCGGCACCGCCGAAATCGACCTCTTCTTCACCTGGAAAGTGGACATGTACCGCACCCTCGAGCTGGTCAATGCCGAAATCGCGCGCATCCAGCCCACGCTGCCGCCCACCGCCAAGATTGTCGCCAACCGCCTCACCTTCGCCGCTTTCCCCATCATGGGCTACAGCCTCACCTCCGACACGGTGCCGCAAACCCGCATCTGGGAGATGGCCACTTACGACATCAAGCCGCGCCTCAACCGTCAGCCCGGCGTCTCGTCCATCGTGGTGCAGGGAGGCCAGGTTCCGGAATTCCAGGTCCAGCCCGACCCCGCCAAGCTCGTCCAGACCGGCGCCACCATCTCCAACATCCTGGATGCCATCGGCCGCAGCAACATGATCGATTCGCCCGGCCTCATCGAGACCAACCACCAGCTTGTGCTCAGCCTGGTGAGCGGCCAGGCCCGCACCCCCGAAGAGATTGCCAACATCGTGGTCAAGACCACGCCCGCCGGCTCGCCCGTGCGCATCGGCGACATTGCCACCGTCAGCCCCTCGGTGATGCCCGTCTACACCGTGGTCACCGCCAACACCAAGCCCTCGGTGCTGCTCTCCGTATACCGCCAGCCGGACGGCAACACCGTGCAGGTGGCCAACGCCATACATGCCGAGATCGACCAGATCCGCAAAACGCTCCCCAGGGGCGTCGATCTGCGGCCCTTCTACGATCAATCGGAGCTGGTCAACGATTCCATCCGCAGCGTCCGCGACGCCATCTTAATCGGCCTGGTCCTGGCGTCCCTCATCATGGTGCTGTTCCTGCGCGACTGGGGCACGTCGCTGGTGGCCGGCCTGGTGATTCCCGCAACCGTCGCAGTGACTTTCATCGCCCTGCGCATCATGGGCGAGAGTTTCAACCTCATGACCCTGGGCGGTCTGGCCGCGGCCGTGGGACTGGTGATCGACGACGCCATCGTGGTGGTCGAAAACATCGTCATGCATCGCGATAAGGGCCAGTCGCGCGCCGAGGCCATCCGCAGCGCCATCCGCGAGATCCGCGTTCCGCTGGTCGGCTCTACCATCACGCCCATCGTCGTGTTCCTGCCGCTGATTTCCATCACCGGAGTGACAGGCGTCTTCTTCCGCGCGCTGGCCGTCACCGTGGGCGTGGCGCTGCTCACTTCCCTCGCTTTGGCGCTGACCTGGACTCCCACTCTCAGCCACTACTTCATTCACCAGCGCGCCGGCGCCCGCGCCGGGGAGCACGGCAGTGTGCCGCGCTGGCTCATGAATCCCTACGAGCGCTTGCTGCGCCTGGCCCTCGAGCACCCGCTGCTGCTAACCGTTTTCTGCCTCCTGCTGGTCGGCGGCTCTTACATCTGCTACCGCAATTGCGGCTCCGACCTGCTGCCCGCCATGGACGAAGGCGGCTTCATCATCGACTACATCATGCCCGCCGGCTCTTCGCTCGAAGAGACCAACCGCGTGGTCTCTCACATCGAACGGATCCTGCGCACCGTCCCCGAGGTGGAGAGTACTTCGCGGCGCACCGGCCTGCAACTCGGCCTGGCCGCTGTCACCGAAGCCAATACCGGCGATCTCACGGTCAAGTTGAAACGCCAGCGCAGCCGTAGCGGCGACGAGGTCATCGCCGACGTGCGCGCCAAGGTCCGGGCAGCCGAACCGGTGCTCGACGTCGAGTTCCCGCAGTTGCTGCAAGACATGATCGGCGATCTCACCAGCGCGCCCGAACCGGTCGCCATCAAGCTCTTCTCGCCGGATCCCGAACTCTTACAGGCGTGGGCCCCCAAGATTGGCGACACCATCAAGAAGATTCCCGGTGTGGTGGACGTGCTCGACGGCATCGAGAACACCATCAGCGGCCCGGCCACCCTCTTCAACGTCGATCCATCCGTCACCGCGCGCGCCGGCTTCTCCCCCGAAGAGGTGGAGCTGGATACCAGCGCCATTCTCCAGGGGGAACCCGCCTCCCTCCCCGTGGTGCTCAACGACCGCGCTTACACCATTCGCGTCCGCTTCCCCGAACAGACCCGCGCCTCCATGGACGCCATTCAGAATACGCTGCTGGTCAGTTCCACCGGAAAGACCGCCACTCTCGGCTCGCTGGCGAAGTTGGTCGAGATCCCCGGTCAAACCGAAATTCGCCGCGAGAACCTGCAACGCGATGTCACCGTGACCGCGCGCTTCGAGGGCATGAATCTCGGCGACGGCATGGCCAAAGTGCAGCAGGCCATCGCCGAGGCTAACGTGCCGCCCAGCATCCGCATCCAGTACGGCGGCCAGTATGAGGAACAGCAGAAGTCGTTCAAGGACCTGGCCTTTGTCCTGCTCCTCGCCATCGTGCTGGTGTTCATCGTTCTGCTCTTCGAATTCGGCAATTTCGGCGCGCCTATCGCGGTGCTCTCTTCCGCTCTGCTCTCTACCTGCGGCGTGTTCCTGGCCCTGCTGATTACCGGAACCACGTTCAACCTGTCCTCCTTCATGGGCCTCATCATGGTGATCGGCATCGTCGCCAAGAATGGCATCCTCCTGCTGGACGCCGACCAGAAGTTTCGCGCGGACGGCCTTCCGGCGGAAGAAAGCATGATGCGCGCCGGCGAGCGCCGCCTGCGTCCCATTATGATGACCGCGCTGGCCACCGTGGCCGGCATGCTTCCCCTCGCGCTCGCCCTGGGCGCCGGCTCTCAAATGCTGCAACCCCTCGCCATCGCGGTGATTGGCGGAATCCTCGCCTCGATGGTTCTCTCACTGGTGGTAACTCCGGCCGTTCGCTACTACATCGGAGGCCGGAACTAACGGAAAAGGAGTAACTCAATGAAAAAGCTTCTGACAG
Organism: Bryobacteraceae bacterium; assembly: GCA_049590695.1. Lineage (GTDB taxonomy): Bacteria > Acidobacteriota > Terriglobia > Bryobacterales > Bryobacteraceae > Fen-178. The sequence goes on along the minus strand of JBAWDI010000075.1, from coordinate 7,344 downwards.
CAGGTCTGCTAATAGCCACGGCGTTTGCCGCCGAAGGCTACAAGGTTCTCAATAAGATCAAAATCGGCGGCGCCGGTGGATGGGACTACGTAGCCCTCGACAACACCAACCGCCGGATTTACGCATCACACTCCAATATCGTCGAAGTAATCGATCCCGATGCCGGCAAGGTGTTCGGACAGATTACCCAACTGCACGGTGTTCACGGAATCGCCATTGCGCCCGAGCTCAACAAGGGATTCATCAGCAACGGCCAATCCAACAGCGTCACGGTCTTCGATCTCAAAACCCTCGCCAAGCTCGGCGAACCGGCTACCGGCCAGAACCCCGACGCCATTTGTTACGAGCCCAAAACCCAGCGCGTATTCACCTTCAATGGCCGCTCTAACGATTCCACCGCCATCGATGCCAAGACCAATGAGATCGTGGCCACCTTCCCGCTGAACGGGAAGCCGGAGTTCTGCGTGGCGGATGGCGCCGGCAAGCTCTACAACAACCTGGAAGACAAGAGCGAAGTGATCGAGATCGATGCCGCCAAGCCGGCCGTCACCCGGCGCATGTCACTGGCCCCCGCCGAGGGTCCCTCGGGCCTGGCGATCGACGTCAAGAATAAGAAGCTCTTCTCCGTGTGCGATAACAAGATGATGGCCGTAACCGACATCGCCACCATGAAAGTGATCGCCACCCCGGCCATCGGCGCCGGCCCCGATGCCGCCGGCTTCGACCCCGGTCTCGGCCTGGCCTTCAGTTCCAATGGCGAGGGAACTCTGACTATAGTCAAGTTAGTCAACGGCAAGTACGAAGCCGTGGATACCGTCGCCACCGAGCGCGGCGCCCGCACCATGACAGTAGACCCGAAGCTACACCGCGTCTACTTACTGGCCGCCGAGTATGGCCCCGCCCCCGAAGCCAAGGAAGGAAAGAAGGGCCGGCCGCCGGTGCTGCCCGATTCCTTCCACGTGCTGGTAGTGGGGAAGTAAGCGCGAAGCGGCGCAGCGGCCTCTCCGACGCCACGCCGGCCGCTCCGTCTCCACAAGGATTACTCGAGCTTCGACTCGGCCACGGCCTTGTCCAGCAGGTCCTCGACTCCCAGCCGCGCGGCCCATGTGCGCAGGTAAGCCGCATCAAGGTCGGGGGCCACGGCGAGAATGCCGGCGATGTCGCTCCACTGACGCTCGGAAACTTCGCCGCCCAGGCGGTACCATTGCAGCTTCGCCAGCAGAATATCCTCGGCGCTCGCCACCGGACACGGGATTCCTCCAGCGCCCAGCGGAATAACCGTGGCCCGTTCCAACTGTGCTTCATGAAACTCATCCGTGGCAGGGAAGATGTCGACTTTCTGCGCGGAACGGATGTGAATCACATTGAAGGAGCGGCCCGCTTGAATGGCTCGCCGAATCATTTCGGAATCGGCATACCACTCCGGGCCAAGCGCCGCGGCCAGGGCGTCCGCCTGCGCCGCCTTGATTGCCACAACCAGGTCCACATCCAGGGTGGACCGCCAGATGCCACGCGCGGACGAAGCGACGGAGCCGCCAACCACGTAGCGGATCCCGAGCCGTTCGAGCGCGGCTTTGATCAGGCTAAGAGATTCGGTGAGCGGATCCATCGTCGGGAAGCTCGTCGCCATAGACCCTGCAAAACAGTTTGGCGCCCAGGCGGCGCCGGGCGCTCCGCAGGAAAATCTCACGCTCACTCGCCTGCGGATAGGCCTGGCGAAGACCTGACTCGCCGGCGAGGCGAATCATTTCCGACCATTCCAGCGTGCGCCGCAGTTTCTCCTCGGGCGGCATTTTGCGCAGAAGGTCGATCAGGATCTTCCACGCTTCCGGCGATGTGTCGGCGGGGCGCATGTCTACATGATAGCCGTCGGCGGCGCCGGCTCGTCCGGACTGCCCGCGTTGCGCAGCGGCACCTGGATCATGTAGATCGCCAGGATCGCCAGTACCCCGAAGCCCAGCAGCACGTTCGGCGATTTGAAGATTTCCGGCAGCTTGACGTTCCAGAACTGGCAGGCGGCCAGCGCCAGGCCGGTGAGCGCTTCGCCCGCAATCAGTCCCGAGGCCGTCAGCACACCGGCGTTCTCCACGCGCGCCTTCTGAGCGTCGTTGAACCCGCGGCGCTCGCGCATGGTGTCCGTGATCCATCGGAAGACGCCGCCCAGGAAAATCGCGAACGTGGTTTCTAAATTGATGTACATGCCAACCGCGAAAAGCATGGGGCTGCGCACCTCCACCATGATCAGCGCCAAGCCCATGAAAATGCCGACCACCACCAACGGCCAGGGCATGTTGTGGCCCACGATGCCTTGCGCCAGCATGGCCATGAGACCGGCTTGCGGGGCGGGCAGTTTGAGATCGCCAAAACCCGTGCCACCGGCTTTGATGTTGCCGGCGTGCAAAATGAACAGCGGGAAGTAGAGCACCGCGCTGGCCACGATGATTCCCAGGATGTCGCCGATCTGCATGTACCGCGGCGTGCCGCCGAGAATGTGCCCCACTTTGAGGTCCTGCAACATTTCGCCCGCCACCGCCGAGGAGACACACACCACCGCCGCCACTCCCAGGACAGCCGCCACCCCGGAATTGCCCGACACCCCGATGGCAACCATCAGCAGCGCCGCCACGATCAGGGTCGAGAGCGTCAGGCCCGACACCGGGTTATTCGACGAGCCGATCATTCCCACCAGGTTGCCCGAAACCGCGGCGAAGAAGAACCCCAGAATGATCATCACCACGGCCGCCACTATGCCGCCCGAGAGCATGCCGGCGTAGTAGGTGTAGAGCGCGATCATGCAGAGGAAGGTTACGCCCAATCCGGCGAACACGAACTTGGCGCTGAGGTCGCGCTGGGTGCGCATGGTGGATTCCACCTGCGCCCCGGATTTCTTGAGGTCGGAGACGGCCCGCTTCATGCCGATGGCGAGGCTCTTGCGCATCTTGAAAAGCGTGTTGCCCGCGCCCACCAGCATGCCGCCCACGGCGATCGGCCGCACGATGAATTTCCAGACCGCCACGTTCATCCCGCCCCAGGACGATTCGGCCGCCCCCGGCGGCATCAGGGCTTTGAGTTGCGGGCCGAGGAAGTAAATCAGCAGCGGCACCAGCAGACCCCAGGCGACTACGCCGCCCGCGAAATTCAGCGCGGCGAGGCGCGGGCCGATAATGTAACCCACGCCCAGAAACGCCGGGCTCACAGCGGGCGCCGAAAGGACCGTGATGCCACCCGCGCTCACGGCTTGGGCGCTTGCGCCGGTGTCGAGTTTTACCCTGGTGACGCCCAGGGTGCCGACCTTCACCAGGAAGTCGCGGCTCTGGTCGTACAGCTTGAGCGCGCCCAGAGAATAGAGAAAGGCGCCGAATCCCATCGCCTTGAACAGCAGGCCCGCGGCCTTGCCGCCCTGTTGCCCCGCCTTGTGGATCTCCGAAGCAGCCACCGATTCCGGGAACGGCAGCTCCGGGTCTTCCACCATCACGCGGCGCAACAGGGTCACGAACAGGATGCCGAGGATGCCGCCCACCAGCATCAGCACGGTGGATTTCCAATAGGCCACGCCGAAATCGAACGACTTCCAGGCGCCCGACAACACGAATGCCGGAATGGTGAAGATGGCGCCCGCGGCCACCGATTCGCCGATGGAGCCCACGGTTCGCGTGATGTTCTCTTCCAGCAGCGAGCCGCCCATCACACGCAGCAGCGCCATGCCGATCACCGCCGCCGGATAGGTGGCGGCAATCGTCATGCCGGCCTTCAATCCCAGGTACGCATTGGCGGCGCCCAGGATGCCCGTCAGCACCAGGCCGATGAGGACCGCGCGAAAGGTGAACTCGCGCATGTCGGTCTTATCCGGCACGTAGGACCGGAATTTCTTTTCCGATTCGGGAGGGGTCATTGTAACCTCGACCTCACTTTATCACTCAACGCCTTGCCGTCCACGGTCTTGCCTTTGAGCCTGGCTTGCGCCGCCTTCATGACCAGGCCCATCTGCTTGGGCGAAGTCGCGCCGGTCTCGGCCAGGGCTTCGGCGATGGCGGCCTCGACCTCCTGCTCCGAAGCAGCGGCGGGCAGGTAGCTTTCGATCAGCGCGCGCTCGGCCTCTTCCTTTTCCGCCTGCTCCGCGCGACCGGCTTTGCGGAACGCCTCGGCGGCATCGATGCGCTGTTTGACCAGCGATTTCAGTACTTGCACTTCGGCCGCTTCGTCGAGCGGCTTGGGCGAATCCACCTTCTGTTTCATGAGCGCGGCCTTGATCATGCGAAGCGCGCTGAGGCGCGCCTCGTCCCGGCTTTTCATGGCCGCCACCATGGCTTGCGAAACCTGGTCGATTAAGGGCATAATGTCTGATATTCTAGAGGACTAACCACCATAATGTACATCCGCAAGCAACGATTGTTAACGCCGGGACCGACGCCTCTCTATCCGCCGGCCCTCCACGCCATGATGGCGTCCGACATTCATCACCGCACGGAGGACTTCCGCAAGATCTATCGCTCGTGCCTGGCGGACCTCAAGGAGGTGATCGGAACCCCCTACGACCTCCTTATGTTCGCCGCCTCGGGCACCGGCGCCATGGATGCGGCCGTCTCCAACCTGTTTTCCAAGGGCGACAAGGTGATTGTCTGCTCGGCCGGAAAATTCGGCGAGCGCTGGGCCGAGATCGCCAAGGCTTACGGGCTGGACGCCACCGTCCTCACCGCGCCCTATGGCGAGGTGGTGACTCCCCAGCGGGTGGAAGCCGCGCTCGCCCAGGAGCCCGCCACCAAGGGCGTGTTTGTGCAGGCTTCGGAGACCTCGACCGGCGCCATGCACGACGTGGAAGCCATGGGCCGGGCGATTTCCAAAACCGGCGCTATTTTCGTGGTGGATGCCATCACCGGCTTCGGCACCATGCCGCTGGACATTGGCGGCTGGGGACTGGACGTGGCCATCGGCGGCTCGCAGAAGGCGTTCATGATTCCGCCGGGGCTGGCGTTCATGTCGGTCAGCCCGAAAGCCTGGAAGCTCGCCGAGACCGCCACGCTGCCGCACTACTACTTCAACCTGAAGAAGGAAAAGAAGAGCGGCGACGCGGGCGAATCGAGCTGGACTCCTTCCACTTCCCTGATTCTGGCGCTGGCCGAGGCGCTGCGCTACGTGAAGCAGATCGGCATGCCGCACCTCATCGAGAACGCCCAGTTGCTGGCCCGGGCCACCCGCGCCGCCGTTCAGGCGCTGGGTCTGGAACTGTGGGCGCCGGGTTCGCCGGGCTCCTCGGTGACCGCCGTGAAGGCGCCGGCGGGCATGGATTCCGGCGTCATCGTGAAGGAATTCCGCACCCGCTTCGGAGCCATCATCGCCAACGGACAGGGCACCATGAAGGGCCAGATTTTCCGCATCGCCCACCTGGGCTATTTCGATTTCGCGGATCTGTTTGGCGTGGTCGCCGGGCTGGAAATCATTCTCAACGCCAACGGACATTCCGTGCAGTATGGAACCGGCGTCGCCGCCGTCGAAGAGATCTACGCGCACGCCGCCGTCGAACCTCAAACCTCAAAGGCATAATCGAACCACTATGAATATTCTCATTGCCGAGCCCCTCGCTGCGGCCGGGATCGAGTTATTCCGGTCCCAGCCCGGTTGGAACGTCATCGTTTCCAATCCCAAGGAATATGCCCAGCACCTGCCAGAAGCCGACGCGCTCCTGGTGCGTAGCGCCGTGCAAGTGAACGCCGCGGTGCTGGAACAGGCGCCCAAACTGCGCGTGATCGGGCGCGCCGGCGTGGGGGTGGATAACGTCGATCTGGACGCCGCCACCGAAGCCGGCGTGCTGGTGATGAACACGCCCGGAGGCAACGCCGTCTCCGTGGCCGAGCACACCCTGGCGCTGATGCTCGCCATGGCGCGCCGCATCCCGCAGGCCAGCGTCTCCACGCGCGCCGGCAAGTGGGAAAAGAAAAAGCTCATGGGCCACGAGCTGCGCGGCAAGACGCTGGGCATCATCGGTCTCGGCAGCATCGGCCGCGAGGTGGTCAAGCGGGCGAAGGCCTTCGAGATGCGCATCGTGGCGCACGATCCCTACGTGACTTCCAAGCTGGCGCAGGACCTGGCCGTCGAGTTGGTGAGCTTGCCGGACCTGTACGCCGCCAGCGACTACATCTCGCTGCACGTGGCCACGACGCCCGAAACCCTGGGCATCCTCTCGCACGAGGCGTTCGGCCTGATGAAACCGGGCGTGCGCATCGTCAACTGCGCGCGCGGCGAGCTGGTGGACGAGGCGGCGCTGCTGGAAGCGGTTCAATCCGGCAAGGTTGCCGGTGTGGCCATGGACGTGTACTCCGCCGAACCGCCGCCCGCCGGATTCCCGCTGTTCACGTTCGACACCGTGTTCGCCACGCCGCACATCGGCGGCTCCACCGAGGAGGCGCAGGAGATCGTGGGCGTGCGCATCGCCGAGCAGGTGGTGGAATACCTGCAGAACGGTATCGCCATCAACGCGGTCAACATGCCCTCGCTTTCGCCGGAGCAATACCGCGCCCTGGGTCCCTACATCGCGCTGGCCCAGGGGCTCGGCGAATTCGCCTCATACATCGCCACGGGCAACCCGCGCACCGTGCGGCTGACCTATTTCGGCAAGATCGGCGACGGCAACACCAGCCTGTTGCGCAACGCCGGCCTGGCCGGTTTGCTGACCCGCTCGAGCACGCGCAAGGCCAACCTGGTCAACTCCCTGCAAATGGCCGAGCACCGCGGGTGGAACGTGGCGGAGGCGCACGAGAAGCGTTCCATCCACACCGATTCCATCCTCCTCGAGGTGGAGACCGACTCCGGTGTCACCGTTGTGGAAGGCGTTGTCCTCCTCGAAAAACCGCGCCTGATCCAGGTGGATGGCATCCACTGCGAAATCACGCTCTCGGGCTTCCTGATCTACATGAGGAACCAGGACGTGCCCGGCGTGATCGGCCACGTGGGAACGGTGTTGGGCCGCAACAAAATCAACATCGCGAATTTCTCGTTGGGCAGGAGGGATGCCCCGGCGGAGCCAGGGGAACCGCTAGAGGCGGTAGCGCTGGTTTCGACCGACGAGCTGGTGCCGGAGTCGGTGCTGGCGCAATTGCGGGACCACCCGGCGGTGAAGTTCGCGCGGTCGGTGGAGTTCCGGGCGTAGGGGCAACGTGGGACAGACCATCGCCTTTCGTGGTCTGTCAAGCTTCGCCAAAGCGCGGCAGCCTGGATTGGCCGTCGGGCATTAAAATAGCGCTCTCGACAAGCATTTTCGCCGACTGCCCGAGTTCCTCCAGAATCCGCGGCAGCTATACTGAATGCAGGTAAGAAGTTTGGATGCGTTTCGAATGGAATGCCTTAGAG
>JBAWDI010000074.1:0-3364 GCA_049590695.1 Bryobacteraceae bacterium | reverse complement strand
GGGCCGCCGCCGTCCGTCAAGCCGCGGGCCAGGGCACGGGTGATCGTCTCCATGCCCACCCCCGTGCGGTCCCCGCCCAGCATCCAGATTACGGGCTTATTCCGATAGCGCGCGGCGATGAGCTTGCAGTAGTTGTAACCGGTAGTCTCGTCGAATACGCTACGCTGCCCGCCGAGCATGCCCTTGGACCAGAGCGGCAGCATGAGCGTGTACATGCCCAGCGACTCCGCCTTGTCGACAATGTAATCCACGTTGTCGAAGAAGGCCTCGTTGATCTTGGCCGGGTTCTTATCGACCAGTAACATCTGGCCGAGTGGATTGGGCCGGGTGAGCCCGTCCCAAATCAGCAAGACGCCTTGAATCGCCGTGAAGCCCTTGGATGCCCTGTCCTTGAGGTACTGGTCGACTTCCTCATGGGTGGGCCGCGTGAACACGCACCAGGCCGTATCGCCGAGATAGAAGAACGGAGCGCCGCCCTCTGTCACGAAGAAGTGGCCGTTCTCCGATACGCGCAGCCGGGGCAGCGGCTTGCTTTGGGCCGAGAGCCCAGCCGCTGCCACCAGGGCCAGCAGCACCGCCGAAGAAAGTTTACGCACATGCATGATAGATTCCCTTCGTCTGGATTGACAGGCGAAAGCGCCTGTCCCACAAGAACACAGACCTTTGCGCGTCAAAGTGGGACAGGCGCTTCCGCCTGTCAACTCTTACTCCTCGACATAGAACAACGAAGTCGCTGGCGGCAGCACCAGGTGAACCGTCGTCACCGGCTGCCCATTGGCTTCGCCCGCCGTAAGTTCGGCCGGCTGCGAATCGCCCGTGTGCGGGTTCCAGACCCGCAATGCCTTCCTGCCCCGCAGTACCACCTTCGTATCCACCGGCTTGTCGGTGGAGTTTGCGAAGAAGTAGATGTCCTGCCCGTTCTTCACCTTGTGCAGATAGGTCAGGGCGCCATCGTAGTCCGTGCCTTTCTTCAGAGTCGGGATGGGCTCCTGGATGTTCACATCCCTCACCGGCAGCACTCGCCCCAAGACCCACTGCAACCCGCGCGGCTCCAGCTTGGGCAGAAAGTACGCTTGTCCCCCCGCCGCATTGTGCTGGTAGTAATAGAAGCCGCCGGTCCCTGCCTGCAAGTCCGCCGTGGGAGGATCGTTTACCGGCAGGCCGAACACGTCCCCCACCATCTTCTGGATTTCTCTGTCTTTTCCGAACTCCGCCGATTTCGTGGGCAGCTTGCTGGTGGCGATCACCGCTCCGCCCTTGTCGTAGAACTCCTGGATCTTTGCCGCCGCCGCCACCGGGAGCGTGTCGCCGCCGGGGACGATCAGCACGCTGTATTCCTCGCGGTTCTCCTTGTTCTTGAGAATCAGCTTCTGCCCTTCCACCGTGCATCGCTGGGCCAGGACTTCGGGGTGCAGGTACGTGTAATCCACGCGCACTCCGCGGAACAACTCTTCGCCAATCTCCTGGTAGTCGATCTCGGGAGGCGTGAACCCGCCTTCACGCGCCAGATGCTTGCTATCGATCTTCGGCCCCGGGTCTGGCGCCGGCACGGGGTGCTGCCCGCCTTCATTCTTGTAGGCCGCCTGGAGCGCCGCGATGGGATACAGCACGGCCACGTCCGCCACGTGCCGGCCATGTTGCAGCAGGTAGCTCAAGCGGCCCAGGTAACGATTGAATTCCGGCACGTAGGCGGAGTTCCACAGTTGCGGCCCGCCGCTCGTGACCTGCAAGTTCACGCCCATGGCGTATTGATCCATGGCCACCCTGTAGACGGTCTTCGCGTCGGCGAGTTCACGATACCCCGCGTAGGTCTCCGCAAACACCACCGGCTTGTCCCAGTTGGATGCCGCCGACGACACAATCTTGTACCCCGGGTTGGACCGCCCCCAGAATTGGATGTCGTCCACCGCCGGCACGCCCTGGTGCTCGAACAGCTTGATGAAATCGCCGTTCACGGGAACCGGATTCACGATCTCTTCCTGGTCGAAATGGCCGCCCGCCTGGATGCCATGCGCCTCGCAGAAAGCCTCGATCCTCCCCACGAAGTTGGTGGCAAACATGTGCGCCCGATACCCGAACAGCGCGTTGCGGGCCGCCGCGGTGTCGGGACCGATGTCATACCACAGGGCCGGGTAGTATTTCATGGGCGAGTAGCCGTACTCTTTCTCGAATCCCTGGTTGAAAGAGGCCGTCCACATGCGTCCGTCGACGGGATGCATGGCCGGCTCGTCCCAGAAAGAGAACTTGATCTCCTTTCCGAAGAACTCGCCAACATGGTCGAAGTACTTCTGGTAACTCAGGGAGATGAACGCGTCCACGGCGGCTGCGTCCAGATAATCGAGGTGTGCGTCTTTCGTCGCGCCCGCCCCCTCGAAGTTCTTCTTCGAGGCCGCTCCGAAGGTGGCATCCAGATAGAACGCCATCACCTTCCAGTTGCCCTTGGGAACCTGAGTCACGAGCGGCTTGCCGGGCCCGCCCCGCGAGCTGATGTCCACCAGTTCGAATGTGTCCCGGTTCATCATCACGGCGCCGATGTACAGGTTCCCTGGGATAGTCAATTCCGCCTTTCCCGGGCCGGTCACGTTGGTTTCCGCCATCTCCAGGCTCTTGGCCATGTACTGCGGGTATTTCGCGTAGATCTGCCCGTCTACCATGCCCGTCGGGTGGGCCCAGTCGTCGTACAAGATCGCTTCCATGCCGTTCTTCCGCGCCTCCTCCAAGGCCACCCGGTAGAACTTCAGGTATTCGTCGCTCATGAAGACCGTGCCCCCGCCCGGTGGCCTGCGGCTGGCCGCCTGCGGAGAGTCCGAGGGCATGCCGGGAGGGCCCCCGTTCGGCTCCACGGCAAATCCGCCGAAGTTCCTCTTCGCCATGGTGTCCACGTCGGCGCGGATCTTTTCCACCGACAAATTCGACAGGTTGAATTCCCCGTAGCCGTACATTTCATGTCCGCGGAACGCGGCTGGAGGATTCTTGAATAAGGCCGGGTCCACCACTTTGCCCGCCGGCTGCGGGCTCAGCACACATGCCGTGAAACCAGCCAGAACGAGGATTCGAAAGTTGATGTTCATCATTTCCGTCCATTGTAAATCGTGTCGTTGTACAACTCGACCTTCTCGCGGAAGGCGGCGTTGGTGTAGATGTAGAGCGCGTTCGCATCGTACACCAGGATCTCTTCGCGCTCGTCGCCGTAGCAATCGATGTGCTTGACGTAATAGCTGGTGTAGCGGTCGCGCGGGCCCCGTCCTCCGGCCGGCTGCTCAGCCCGGGGCGGAAATGGGAAGACGGCGACCTCCCGGCCCCAGCCGTCCAGCAGCGCGGGCGGAGCATTGCCGCGCCGGTTTAACGCGAGGAAGTTCTCATT
>JBAWDI010000073.1:0-7293 GCA_049590695.1 Bryobacteraceae bacterium | reverse complement strand
TGGTGCGACGCAAGAAATGCGCCCGCGCTCGATCTGTGGAGCGACCTTTTAGGTTGCCACGTCGGCGTCCGTGCCGACGTTCTTCGGGGAATGCCGGTAGGAATACCGGCATGGCAGGCGAAACGCCTGCTCCACGGTGCGCCGCGGACCGCCCCACGATTCATTCTGGACACCGCAGCGGCTTATTTGAGTGGCATTGGGCGCTTTCGCCTCCCGGCCGATTTTTTCACAGTCCCGTCAGGGAGCGTTTGCCGGCCGGCGCGGAAATAGATAGCCTAGGAACATGAGCAGGCAAACAGCCCAGCTTCCAAGGGCTTTCGAGGCTTTGCCAACGGAAGCTGGAGACCACGCTGGAGCGTTATTGCCGAATGCTATCCTCAGATACGTCATGCGGCTCCTGTTGGCGACCGTTCTGCTGGCGTTCTCCGCCGTTGCCGCCGGCGGCCCCTGGCAGCAAATAACCGTGCCGACCGCGCGCCAAGCGGCGGCCAACTTCTTCACTCCCCCCGCCGAATACGGAATGACGCTGTGGTGGTACTGGAACGGGGAGATGACGGAAAGCGACATCCTCAGCGACCTGGATGAGATCCACGCCCACGGCGTCACTTGCGTCACCATATGGGCTTACTACGGCCTGGAAATCGATTACCTCTCCGACACCTGGTTTCAGCGCATCCAATTTGCCGTCGACGCCGCCCGCGACCGGGGCATGCGTGTGTGGATAGCGGACGAGGGCAGCTACCCCAGTGGATTTGCCGGCGGCGCAATCACCAACCAATATCCCCAGGACCGCATGAAGGCGCTGGTGGCCGTCTCCAGCGTCACCGCCTCGGGCGGCATACCGGTGGCGGTCAATGTCTCCGCGCAGGACCTGGGCGCCTGGGCGACGGCGCGCAGCTCCGGGGCCGTGGTCACGCTCCAGATCGTCAACGGCAAGATCAACTGGACGCCGCCGGCCGGCACCTGGCAGATCACGCTGGTCGAGTGGCAGTATCGCACCCAGCCGACGCGCTATGTGAACAACCCCGGTTTCCCCAAGAATACCCAGTACTCGATGTTCGACTTCCTCAACGCCGGCGACACGCGCCTGTTCCTGAGCATCGTACACCAGAAGTACCAGAACGTCATCGGCGACGAGTTCGGCAAGACGGTGCTGGGGTTCAGGGGCGACGAGCCGGAGTGCTACGCCGTCCCCTGGACCGACCAGTCGCTCAACGATTTCCAAAGCAGCAAGGGGTACGACCTGACCGCGCTGCTGCCCGACCTGCTGGTGTCCAATCCTTCCCAAGACGCGCACCGCGTGCAGGCCGACTACTGGGACGTGTGGTCGGCGCTGTTCCGCGACAACTTTTTCAAAGTGCAGGCGGATTGGTGCGCCGCCAACGGCATGGAGTACATCGTCCACCTCGATAACGACAACGATATTCCGCTGCTGGTGCCGACCACCGGCGATTTCTTCCGCGCCCTGCGCTACGTGCAGGTGCCGGGGGTGGACGCCATCTGGCGCCAGATCTGGCCGGGCACGATCGCCGATTTCCCCAAGCGGCCTTCGTCCGCCACGCACCTCAACGGCAACCCGCGCGCGTTCAGCGAGAGTTACGCCGTTTACGGCCGCGGGCTCACCCTGGAGCAAGCCAAGTGGGTGATGGACTTCCAATTCGTACGCGGCATCAACCTGATCGAGAACAATAGCTTCTTCTCCGACACCAGCCAGTTCCGCGAGTACTTTCTTCCGCCCGACTGGCGGACCAGCCCGCAGTGGGTGCAATTCCCCATGCTGGCCCAATACGCCAACCGCGCCAGCTACCTGCTCTCGATCGGCACCCCGGCCGCGAGCATCGCGCTGTTTGAGCCCACGGCCAATCTCTGGCTGGGCGACACCACGGCCGACAGCGCCTCGCTCGCCATCGCGCGCCAATTGCTGGAATCGCAGCGGGATTTCGACTTCATCGACGAGCAGGCGCTGACGGAAACGGCCACGGTGGAAGCGGGCGGCCTGCGCAACCTTAGCGGCCAGGTATACCGCGCGGTGGTGGTCCCGCCGGGCAGCGTGCTCTCGGGCGCGGCGCTGGATACGCTGCACCAGTTCTCCGACGCCGGCGGAACGGTGATCTTCGCCGGAAGCAAGCCGCAACTGGCGTACGACCAGACATTCCGCGGCGCCTACGCCCCGGCGATCGACTGGGGCATAGTCGATGCAAATACCACGCTGAGTGCGCTCCCCGCTTCGGACGTGCAGTTTTCCGCTCCGGCCCCGGCGATCAAATACCTGCACCGCCGCTGGCAGGACGCCGACCTCTACTTTTTCTTCAATGAGAGCGACAGCACGCAGCAGGTGGACGCGGTCCTGGCCGGCACCGGGAAAGTGCAGGACTGGGATGCCGAGACCGGCGCCATACGGGGGATCGCGCCGGACAACACGGCGGGCCCGGTGACCCTGCGCCTCGACCCCTACGGAACCCGCTTCGTGGTGATCGGGGCAGCGCCGGCGAACCTCGCCCCGGCGCTGCCCGTACCGGCGGGGCAGGCCACGGTCGCCGCCGTCCCCGGCCCGTGGCAACTGCAGATCGGCCAAAGCCAGTTGACGACGCCGCTCATGACATGGTCGGCGTTGGGTATGCCCCAGTTCTGGGGCGCGGCGCTCTACACCACCGGGTTCACCAGCAACTTCCAGCCGGGCACTTCCCTGACGCTCGATCTCGGCCAAGTGCTCTACTCGGCGCACGTTTGGGTGAATGGCCACGACCTCGGCGCGCGCGCCTGGCGCCCCTTCACCTGGGATGTCACCAAGGATCTCCAGCCGGGCGACAACCAGATCGTGGTGGAAGTGCGGAACACGCCCGCCAACGAACTCTCCGGCGACCCCGTCCGCCTCGCGCAAGTGCAAGCGTTGGGGTGGCTGCAGGGCTCCTACTATTCAACCTACAGCGTGTTCGACGCCCAGATGGTGCCCTCCGGCCTGATTGGCCCGGTCGAGATCGAAGCCCTGCCCCAACGACTGGTTCGCCAACCGCCAAGGCACGCCAGACGGTGGTTTCCAATCTAAACCCGGATTTCCATGGCCTGCCTCCGCTGGCGCAGTCTCCGCCATCCCCGCGCCATCTCCCAATGTGCTATCTTTTGCGTTGCCGTACCACTTCACCTGGCGGGGGGAAGCTGAGACATGAGTCTGTTTGCGACCAAATCGGTCAGCTACATCATTGCCGAATCGGAAAGCGGTAAGCATCATCTCAAGCGCACCCTCGGTCCGGGCAACCTGATCGCGCTGGGAATCGGCGCCATCATCGGCGCGGGCCTGTTCTCCCTGACGGGTATTGCCGCCGCGCAAAACGCCGGTCCCGCCGTCACCATTTCCATGATTGTGGCGGCCATCGGCTGCGCGCTGGCCGGCCTGTGCTACAGCGAATTCTCCTGCATGATTCCGGTGGCCGGCAGCGCCTACACCTACGCCTACACGACCCTGGGCGAATGGATCGCGTGGATCATCGGCTGGGACCTGGTGCTGGAGTACGCCATCGGCTCGTCCACCGTCTCCATCAGTTGGTCGGCGTACGTGGTTTCACTCCTGCGTACATTCGGCATCCATCTGCCCGCGCAATGGATCGCCGGCCCGTTCGAGCCGGTGACCCTGCCCGACGGCAACGTGGTGCAGGGCATCGCCAACATTCCCGCCGTGATCATCGTATTCCTCATCTCCATGCTGCTCATGATCGGGATCAAGGAATCGGCGCGCACCAACGGGATCATCGTGGTGATCAAGCTGGCGGTGGTGGCGACCCTGATCGGAGTCGGCTGGATGTTCATCAACCGGGCCAACTACGTGCCGTATATTCCCAAGAACACCGGCGAGTTCGGCCACTTCGGACTGAGTGGCATCATGCAGGGCGCGGGGGTCATTTTCTTCGCCTATATCGGCTTCGACGCCGTCTCCACGGCCGCGCAGGAGGCCAAGAACCCGCAGAAAGACATGCCGGTCGGCATCATCGGCTCGCTGGTGATCTGCACGGTGCTGTACGTGCTTTTCGCCGTTGTCCTCACCGGAATGGTCCCGTATACCCAACTCGGCGTGGCGGCGCCGGTAGCGGTGGCCATCGACAAGACGCCTTACATCTGGATGAATAACATGGTGAAGTTCGGCATCATCTGCGGGTTTACCTCCGTGATTCTGGTGATGCTGCTCGGGCAATCGCGCGTGTTTTACTCCATGTCGCGCGACGGCCTGGTGCCCGCCGTTTTTTCCGATATCCACCCGAAATTCAAAACGCCCTGGCGGTCCAACCTGCTGTTTTTCTTCTTCGTCGCGCCCTTCTCCGCGTTCCTTCCCTTGAGCATCGTGGGAAGCATGACCAGCATCGGGACCCTGTTCGCCTTCGTGATCGTGTGCGCCGGGGTGTGGGTGATGCGGGTGAAGAATCCCAATGCCCCCAGGCCGTTCAAGACGCCGCTGGTCCCGCTGGTGCCGATCCTGGGCATCGTCTGGAACTTCGCGATGATGTATTCGCTGGGCTGGTCCAACTGGCTGCGGCTGATCGTCTGGCTCATCATCGGCCAAGCCATCTACTTCCTGTACAGCCGGAAGCACAGCCACTTGCGGAAGGCGGGCCACACGACCAGCCGCTGAGGCCGCTCCCCGGCCCCGCCACTAGCGCTGCCCCACCCGTGTGGAGTAACCTCTACCATGAGGGGTAGGGCGCCGTGAAGCAGCTTTCAAGCGTTGTCTGGTCCGAAGGCATGTACCTGGGGCCGCACCATTTCCAGGTGCAGAGCCGGTATTTCGAAGACTCCATCCAATTCGCCGCCTCGGCGCTGCGGTTCGAGGCCTACGGCTTCGTGGGCTTTGGATTGGACGCCGAAGCCCTGCGCAACGGCACCCTCTCGCTGCTGCATGCCCGCGGCATCCTGCCCGACGGGCTGGCGTTCCATATGCCCGAATGCGACCCGCTACCACCGGCGCGCAACATCTCCGACCTGTTTCCGCCCACCCGCGACAAACTCACCGTCCTGCTGGCCATCCCCGAGCGAAAAGCCAACGGGGTCAACTGCGTGGCCGCCGGTTCGCTCGATAGCCCGCGCACCCGCTACGTGGCCGAAGCGCAGCCGCTCTCCGACGAAACCACCGGGCGCGACGAGAAGCCCGTCCAGTTGGGGCGGAAGAATTTCTCGCTGCTCCTCGATACCGAAACCCAAGACGGAGTCCTGGGCATGCCCGTGGCCCGCGTGATGCGCGACGGCACGGGCCATTTCATTTTCGATCCGGACTTCATTCCGCCCTCGACCGTCATCTCGGCCAGCGAACGATTGATGCAGATTCTCCAACGGCTCATCGAGATTCTCGACGAAAAGAGCGCCGCGCTTTCCGCCCCGGTGGGCTCGGCGGGACGCTCCTGGTCGGAGTACTCCACGCGCGACATCGCCCAGTTCTGGCTCCTCCACACGGTCAACTCCGCCCTCGCTCCCTTGCGCCAAATGTACTCGGCGCGGCACATCCACCCGGAGGAGCTCTTCGTCGAGATGCTGCAACTGGGCGGCGCTCTGTGCACTTTCGCCATCGAATCCCATCCCCGCGAGCTGCCGCTCTACGATCACCGCAATCTGGATCTCTCGTTCGGAGCGCTGGACCATCACATCCGCACCCATCTGGAGACCGTGGTCCCCACCAACGTGGTTTCCGTGCCGTTGCGCAAGGCGGCCGACTACATGTATGAGGGCGAAATCACCGATCAGCGATGCCTCGACCGCGCGCGCTGGGTGTTCTCCATTCGCGCTCCCGTGGGAGAGGTGGATCTCATCGCCAAGACCCCGCAACTGGTCAAGGTCTGTTCCAAGGCTTTCGTGCCCAAACTGGTGGAACGCGCACTGCCCGGCATGGCGCTCACCCACCTCCCCACGCCTCCCGCTTCCATCTCCACCCGGGTGGACGCGCAGTATTTCAGCGTCAGCAGGTCCGGCCCCTGCTGGGACCATATCGTGCAGAGCCGCCAGGTGGGCGTGTATATTCCAGGAGAGTTACCGGAACCGGAACTTGAGTTATTGGTCATTCTCGAATCGTAATCGGAGGAGTTTCAGTCATGGCACCCCAACCAGGTTCTCCAACGCCCGCGCGGCGGAATGAGAATCTCGCGCTCGCGTTTCAGGAGATCCTCACCGCCGCCGAGCGCCTGCGAATCGGCCGCCAGTCGATTGCCGACGCCGCCGCCTTCCGGTATCAAATCCTGGAAGGTCTGAAGGCCGCCGACCAGCAGGCGCGCGCGCACGGCTACCACGCCGACGACATCAAGCTCGCCATCTTCGCGGTGGTCGCGTTTGTGGACGAATCCGTGCTCAACCTGCGCAGTCCGGCCTTTGCGGATTGGCCCCGCCGCCCCTTGCAGGAAGAACTTTTCGGCCATCACGTAGCGGGCGAAGTGTTTTTCAAGAACCTCCAGGATCTTCTGGGGAAGACCGACTCGCCCGATCTTGCCGATCTGCTGGAGGTCTACCAGTTGTGTCTCCTGCTGGGTTTCGCCGGCCGCTACAGCCTGGGTGGCCGTGGCGAGCTGCGCGCCGTCGGCGAGGCGGTCGCCGAGAAGATCCGCCGCATTCGCGGCGCCGCCGGAGAAATCTCTCCGGGGTGGGCGCTGCCGCCGGAAGCGGTCCGCCGCGCCGGGACCGATCCGCTGGTGAAGACATTCGGCGTCGCCGCCGCGGCTTGCGGTCTGCTGGCGATGATTCTGTTCGTGGTCTACAAGTTGATTCTCGGCTCCGGCGTCTCCAGCCTCGGGGACCTGGCGGGCAAGCTGTAACGGAGGAGAGCTCATGAAACTCTACTTGGGAACGGGCGCGGCTTTGCTGGGCTATCTGGTCCTGGCTTGGCTGGCCGGGAGTGCCCTGCACCTGGATACCAGCCGTTTCTATCTTCTTTTTGCAATCCTCGCCGTTTTGGGCATCGGCGGCGCGGTGGTGTTCATCTGGCTCTGGTCGAAAGTCCGGCCCCAATCCGCGGGTGCGGCTGGCGCAACCGGGGTGCCCTCCGGGCCCGATGACGAAATCGACTCGCTGGTGCGCGATGCCGAAGGCCGCCTGGCTTCATCCAACCTGGCGCAGGGCGCCAAGCTGAGCAACCTGCCGGTGGTGTTCGTCATCGGCGAGCCGGGATCCACCAAGACCAGCACGCTTCTCAATTCCGGTCTCGATCCGGAGTTGCTGGCCGGCAACGTTTACCAGGACAATGCGGTGGCCCCCACCCGCGTGGCCAACATCTGGTTCGCGCGCGGCATGGTGTTTGTGGAAGCCGGCGGCAAGCTGCTCTCCGAA
>JBAWDI010000072.1:0-2634 GCA_049590695.1 Bryobacteraceae bacterium | reverse complement strand
ACTCAAGACTGCTCGGTACGCTACGGTTATGCCATCCAGGTGAACGAGATCACCCGGTTGACGCCGACCGAGTTTGAGGAGCGCCCGGTGAATTGGATTCCGCCAGCGTGGAACCCAGGGTTGCTGGGCACCCATACCTGGAACGAGTCAAGCCGGCTCGAAGTGCTGGATGGCATTCGGTTGCAAGCGGCTCCCGTGTCCCCAGCGGTTGTCCTCCGATGACTGCGCTACAATCGTTCGGAGGCTCTTTTGGCAGCACCTTCATCCGCCAACTCCCTATCTGGCAGGCTCAATCCTCAACGGGCCCAGAAAGACTGGCCTCCAGTAGTTGTCGCCAGCGTTCATCAGACCGGCCTCAATCTCATGCGGGATTTGATCCGACGTGGCGTGCGCACCGTGGGGGTGGACTGCGTACCCGAACACGATGGTTTCCGATCGGTATACGGTAAGTCCTATTTGTGTCCCGACCCGGATATCCACCCCGAGCAGTGGGTGGCGCTTATGGAATCGTTGTCGAAGGATCTCGGGGCGAGGCCGGTCATTATTCCAGCCGCGGACCAATTTGTCACAGCGCTCGGACGCCATGCCGATCGACTACAGAACGCCTACATCTTTTCGAGCGCGGCTGTCTCTGTGCAGGCCGCACTGGCGACGAAAGAACAGCAGTACGAGCTGGCCCGCAAACACGGATTTCCGTGCCCCCACATGGCGTATGTTCAGTCTCTCGACGAGCTTCGGCATTTCATGGCAAATGCCCAATTCCCGTGCCTGCTGAAGCCGCGGCACCAACGCGAGTGGGAGAGCCTCCCGGAAGGCAACCCCTTGCGCGGCAGGAAGTTGGTCTCCGCCAGTTCCGTTGAAGACCTGGTCCGCTATTACGGCATGACCGCGCCCTATCGGCCGGAGGTTGTCGCGCAAGAGGTCATCGCAGGACCCGATGATGCCAAGTACTGCTATCTTTCCGTCTATGGCAGCAGAGGCGAGCGATTAGCTTACTGCGTGGTTCGCGAGTTCCGCGCCGATCTGATATGTTTTGGATCCGCCGGCGTAGTAGAGCCCGTTGTGGACGATGAAATTCAGAGCCTCTGCGACGATTTTCTGCGGGGCATCCACTATGTCGGTCTGTGCGAAATTGAAGTCAAGCGCGATATTCGCGACGGCAAGGTTCGACTCGTCGAGGTAAACCCTCGATTCAGCGTCACCGGCGACTGTGCGATCTACACAGGTATCGAGGTCGGATGGCTACATTACCTGGACCTGATCGGCCAGTCAGTTGCGCCGGTCGAGACGACACGCTTGAACTTCCGGCACATCGTATTACGCCGCGAAGCTGGCGCGTTTCCCCAGTACCTGAGTGCGGGATTGACGGGCTGGAGAGAATGGTTCCGGGCATACCGTCCACCGGTGGAGTTCTATGATTTTGATATCCGCGACTGGCGAATTGCACTCAGCACGATCTGGTTTTGCGCGAGATCCTTTGCGGGCGGGATGCTTCGGCATTGGAAGTTGAGGGCCTGAACAGCACCCTGTGCGCGGTCCCGGCAATCCACTGCGATTCTGGCCGATGGTTGCTATGGTTGAAGTCCGAACTCATGGAAAGAAGGAATACTGAAATGCGCAGGACATTCGCGTTCTTGCTGGCCCTCGCCCTGGCCACGGCGGTGGGAAGCGCACAGAGCAGGTCGTCCAAGACTCTGGACATATATTTCATCGACACCGAGGGCGGGCACTCGACGCTGTATGTCGCCCCCACCGGCGAGTCGCTCCTCATGGATACCGGCAGCCCCGGCGGCCGCGACGTGGCCCGCATTATGGCGGTCCTTCAAGCCGCCGGCGTGAAGCAGATCGACCACATGGTATCGACCCACTACCACGGCGACCACGTAGGCGGCCTGGAGGAACTGGCATCGAAGATTCCGATGGTGCAATTCATCGATCATGGCGCCACCTCGGAGCCGAAAGAGATGGTGCCGGGATTCCAGAAAATGTACGCCGCGCTGTACGCCAAGGCCAAACACATGGTAGCTAAGCCCGGCGACACGATTCCGTTCGACGGTGTGACGGTGGCGGTGGTGACGTCCAACGGCGAGGTGCTGAAGACGCCGCTTCCCGGGGGCGGCAAACCCAATCCCGCTTGCGCCGGCTTTGTGCCGCGGGATGAGTCGCGCGTAGACCCCGATAACCCCATGTCGGTGGGCCTGGTATTCACCTACGGCAAGTTCCGTACGATCAACCTGGGCGACTTCACCTGGAACAAGGAACGGGAGTTGATGTGCCCGAATAACCCCATTGGGACGGTGGATCTTTACCTCACCTCGCATCACGGAATCGACCAATCGGGCTCGCCCGCGCTGGTACACGGATTACAGCCGCGCGTGGCCATCATGCACAACAGCACGCACAAAGGCGGCGCCATTCAAACCATGCAGACGCTGCACACGTCGCCCGGCCTCGAAGACATCTGGCAGCTCCACTGGGCGTACGCGGCCGGCCTGGAGTACAACACGCCGGCGCTCTTCATCGCCAACATGGAAGACAATGCAGCCATGGCGAACGTGCTGCTGAATCCTCCGCCCACCTTTGGACAGCCAGGCGCCGGCAGACCGGGCCCAGGCGCGCCGGGCGCTCCCGGAC
>JBAWDI010000071.1:0-12751 GCA_049590695.1 Bryobacteraceae bacterium | reverse complement strand
CGTGAAATTCTGGCGCACTTGCGGACCTCGCCCGCCGTCGAGCAGATCGAGGCGGCCGGCAGCTATCGCCGGGGCAAAGAGACCATCGGCGACCTGGATTTCCTGGTCGTTGCCGACGACGCCGCGGCCGTGATGGACCACATGGCAGCCTACGCCGCCGTGGCCGAAACGCTTGCCCGCGGCGACAAGAAAATGTCGGTCCGCCTCACTAGCGGCCTGCAGGTTGACCTCCGCGTGGTGGCGGCCGGGTCGTTCGGCGCCGCGCTGCAATACTTCACCGGCAGCAAGGACCACAACGTGGCCATCCGCACGCGCGCCGTGAAGATGGGGCTGAAGCTCAGCGAATACGGCCTGTTTCGCGTGGAGGGCGATATCCGGGTGGCGGGCGAGACCGAAGCCGGCGTCTACCAGGGGCTCGGCCTGCCCTGGATTCCGCCCGAGCTGCGCGAAAACTGCGGCGAAATCGAAGCCGCCGCCGAGGGCCGCCTGCCGGAACTTGTGGAACTGGCGCAGATCCGCGGCGACCTCCACATGCACACCACCGAAACCGACGGCCGCGCCCCGCTCGATGAGATGGCCGAAGCCGCCCGCGCCCGCGGCTACCAGTACATCGCCATCACCGATCACTCGAAAGCGCTCGCCATGGCTAACGGGCTGGATGAGAAGCGCGTCGTGGCCTTCGCCCGCCAAGTGCGCGAAATCAACCGTGACGGAGCGTTCGGGCTTCGCATCTTCTCCGGCATCGAGTGCGACATTCTCAAGGATGGCGCGCTGGACCTCGCCAACGACGCGCTGGCCGAGCTGGACCTGGTCATCGCCAGCGTCCACAGCCACATGAACATGGAAGCCGCCGAAATGACCGAACGGCTGCTGCGCGCGCTCGAGTGCCCGCACGTGCGCATCCTCGGCCACCCCACCGGCCGCCTTCTGCTGCACCGCGATCCGTTTCCCTTCGATTTCGACCGCGTGGCGGCGGAGGCCGTGCGCCGCGGCGTCTGGCTCGAAATCAACGCCAGCCCCGAACGCCTGGACCTCCACGGCGCGTTGATCCGCAACGCCCGGGCCAAGGGCGCGCGGTTCGCCATCTCCACCGACGCGCACCACCCCAAGCAGCTCGACTACATGCGCTACGGCGTCGTCACCGCGCGCCGCGGCTGGCTCGGGCCGGACGATATCCTGAACACGCTGCCGGTGGGACGTTTCGCCGCTGCGCTCCAATCCAAACCATGAAAATCACTTCTTCCCGCGAAGCTTACCGGTGCGCGCTGTTCCGTGTGACCGAAGACCACGCCGTGGACCTCAAGACTGGTTTCGAAATCAAGCGCTCGGTGGTGCGCCACGCCGGCTCCGCCGTGATGATGGCGGTGGATGAAAAGAACCGCGTGCTGCTGGTGCGGCAATATCGGCTCCCCGCCGGAAAGTATTTGTGGGAGCTGCCGGCCGGACGCCTCGATCCCGGCGAGAAGCCGCTCCAGGCCGCCAGGCGCGAGCTGATCGAGGAAACCGGGTATCGCGCGCGCCGATGGACCAGGCTGGCGTCGTTCTGGGTCAGCCCCGGCTATGTCGAGGAGCGCATGACCATCTACCTGGCCACCGATCTCACGGCCGGTGAGGCCACCCCCATGGACGATGAGCGCATCGAGACCCGCTGGTTCACGCGGAGGGAACTTGCGCGGATGATCCAGCGCGGGAAGATCGAGGATGCCAAGACCATGATCGGCTTTATGACCTGGTGCCAGCGCCGGTAGCGGAGCTAATTGCCCGCCGCGCCAATGGTTGCCGTGACCTTGGCCAGTTCTTCGCGAAACAGGGGGTTCTCCGGGTAATCGCGCGTCAGATCGGCCAGCAGATCCCGCGCTTCCCGCGGCTTCTTTTCGCGAAGAGCGGCGATCCCCAGCAGAATTTTCGCGAACGGCTTGAAATAATGGCCCTCGCGCGCCACCAGGCGCACATTCTCCACACCGCGTTCCTTATTGCCGGTCACGTTGTCGAAGTGCACGAACCAGCGGACGATAAACGGCAGGCTGCCGAGAATGTATTCCGAAAACCCCGCCGTGAGGTAGGCATCGTAATACTTCGGATCCAGCCTGAGCAGCCGTTGCGCGTAGCTATTGGATCGCTTCGCCGGGGAAAGGCTCGAAAACTGGCGCTTCTCGACCAGCGCCATGTAGTCGGTGGCGACGCCCTGGGCGATGCACATGGAAAACAGCGCGTTGCGGTCGTCCGGGTTGGCGCGCAGCGCGGCTTCCGCGCGGCTGGCGGTGTCGTCGAGCGCTTTGTAGAACTGCGCGCGAACCGTGGGGTCGGGTTGCAGCTTCTTCTTGGCTACGATGCGCTCGTCGCTCACCAGGAACTCGCTTTCCAGTATCTTCAGCCGGTCCATTTCGTAGAACAGATCGGCGGCCGCGCGGAACGCATAGGGCAGCGGGTCTTTCGGGTGGGCCGCAATGCATTGATTCAGGGTCTCCTGGCTGGCCGGGAAATCGAAATTGTACATCTGCTCGACTGCCGCGTCGATGGTGGCCGCGCCGGTGGCGCCGAAAGCCGAACAGGACAAAACGGCCATGAATACCCAGAAGCGCAACATCTCAATCTCATCGTACCCCGATCCGGCATTCCGCCACAATGCCGGATGCCGGCGCGGCTCAATAGTTCTGCGGCATCATGGATAAGAGACTGGATGCCGTCCGCCGTAGAGCCATACCCGCACGTCAACCCGTGGATTGTCGCCACCGCCGTCATGTTCGCCACCTTCATGGAGGTGCTGGACACTACCGTGGTCAACGTCTCCCTGCCGCATATCGCGGGAAGCCTCTCGGCCAGCGTCGACGAGGCCACCTGGGTGCTGACCTCGTATCTGGTGGCCAACGCCATCATCCTTCCCATGACCGGCTGGCTGGCGAATTATTTCGGACGCAAGCGGATGCTCCAGGCAGCCGTCTTCGGGTTCACGGGGGCGTCGGTCTTGTGCGGGATGGCGCAGACGCTGCCCATGCTGATCTGCTTCCGCATCGTCCAGGGCGCCACCGGAGGCGCTCTCCAACCGCTCTCGCAGGCCGTCATGCTGGAAGCCTTCCCGACGCAGGACCGCGGCCAGGCCATGGCCTTCTGGGGCCTGGGCATCGTGGTGGCGCCCATGCTCGGCCCCGTGATTGGCGGGTGGCTGACGGACAACTACAGTTGGCGCTGGGTCTTCTACATCAATCTGCCGGTGGGGCTGGCCTCCATCGTCATGACCCGCCTGTTCGTTTTCGATCCGCCCTACATCCGGCGGCAGAGTGGCGGCATCGATTACTGGGGTATGGGACTGCTGGCCGTCGGCGTGGGCTCGTTACAAATCGTGCTCGACAAGGGGCAGGAAGAAGATTGGTTCGCGTCGAGTTGGATCGCCGCGCTGGGCGTGGTCGCGGTGGCCGGGATCGCCATCTTCATCATCCACGAGATTCGCACCCGCGACCCGGTGGTGCATCTCCGCGTCTTCAAGCTGCGCACTTACAGCGCGGGCGTCTTTCTGATGACCGTGCTCGGCTTCGTGCTCTACGGCAGCATGTTGCTGGTGCCCATCTTCCTGCAAACCCTGCTGGGCTATCCGGCGCTCGACGCCGGCATAGCGATGGCCCCGCGCGGCCTCGGCTCGTTCCTCATGATGCCCGTGGTGGGCACCGTGCTCGCCAGATTCGATCCGCGCAAGGTGCTGGCCGTGGGCCTGGTGGGCGCATCATGGACCCTCTATACGCTTTCGCGGCTCAATCTCAACGCCGGCTATTGGGATATCTTCTGGCCGCAATTTATCCAGGGCGCATCGCTGGCCATGCTATTCGTTCCGCTGACCACCGCCACCATGGACCCCATTTCCAAGGAAGAGATGGGCAACGCCACCAGCATGTTCAACCTGATGCGCAACATCGGCGGCAGCATGGGAATCGCCAGCGCCACCACCTTCCTGTTCCGCCGCCAGCAGTTGCACACGCACCTGCTGGCCGTGGACGTCAACCCGTACAGCCCGCAGACGCGGACCTTCCTGAGGGGCGTCGAGTCCGCCATGATTCTGCATGGGTCCGACACGCACACCGCCGTGAGTCAATCCTACGGCGCCCTCTGGGGAATGGTGGAGCGCCAAGCCTCTATGCTGGCCTTCGTGGATACGTTCCTCGCGATGGCCGTGGTTTTTCTATTGATGCTGCCGCTTCTGCTCATCATGAAGAGGCCGAAACATCCCCGCGCCGGCGCCGCGATCCACTAACGAGGCTGTGCCTCAGACCGCGGCCCTACGTGGGCGGTGGGCCTCCCTGGAATCGTGAATCATTACGCAGATCCCTAGCTAACAGAGCGTGTCTCCGCTTCCTCCGCGTTCGAGCCCGGGGAACGGGAAACTCTCGATCTCTCATCCTCTCCGCGTCTTTCTCTGCGTCTCCGCGTCTCCGCGTCGAAATGAAGTTAGCGGCAATACCGCATACACCCCCGCCCCCATAATCACGATCGCCAACCCCGGCCACGTTGTCGCCGGCCGGTAAACGAACAACATCGCCAGCACCACCGCCGCGCCAAGAATGTAAAGCGCCGGCACGACGGGATAGCCCGCCACGCGGTATGGCCGTTCCGCGTCCGGACGCGTCCGCCGCAGCCGGAACACGCCCGCGATGGTCAGGATATAGAACAGCAACGCCGCGGAAATCACGTAGTCGAGTAAGTTGCTATACAGATTGCCGTAGGTGTGCGTGTCCGGGTTGTAAGTGCGCGGCAAGACCAGCGCCGCGGCCCAGATCCCTTGCGCCAGCAGCGACCAGCCCGGCACGTGCGCCTTGTTCAGCACCCCAGCGCGCGCGAAGAAGAGGCCGTCCTTCGCCATCGCATAGTAAGCGCGGGCCCCCGCCAGCACCAGGCCGTTGACGCATCCGAACGTGGAAACCATGATCGCCACGGCCATCAATGCGGGACCGTAGCCGGGAAGGATTGCCTGAAGCATGGCCGTGGCCACGCGGTCCGCCGGCGCATGCTGGATGGCCCCCAGCGGCAGCACCACCAGGTAGGCCACGTTGGCCAGCAGGTACAGCCCGATCACGGCCGTCGTTCCCAAGGCCATCGCCAGCGGCAGGTTGCGGCGTGGATTCCGCACTTCGCCCGCGGCGAACGTGATGTCATGCCACGAGTCGGCCGAAAACAGCGAGCCCGATTGCGCCACCGATAACGCCACAATCAATCCGAAAACGCTTCCCGCGGCCACGCCCAGCGCCGGATCGTACGCCCCCAGTTTGAACAGGCCCGTGAAGTTGACCTTCACCGCCGAGGCGCTCCAGCCCAGAAAAAGCCCGGCCAGGATGAGCGCCGCCAGCGCCGCCGTCTTCGCCGTGGTGAACAGATTTTGCACGATCTTGCCGTACTCCAGACCGCGCGAATTCGCCCACGTCAGCAGCGCGATCACGGCCACGCCCACCAGTTGCGCGGTCGAGAGCGAAATGGCGTATCGCGACGAAATGTGGATCGGTTCCACCAGGTAGCGGCTTTCGGAGACCGGAGGAAACACCACCGCCAGGAATCGCGCGAAGGCCACCGCCACGGCCGCGATGGTGCCCGTCTGGATCACGGTGAACAGCGTCCAGCCGTACAGAAACCCCCACAACGGCGAGAACGCTTCACGCAGGTACACATACATGCCGCCCGCGTCTGGCAGCATCGAGGCCAACTCGCCATAGGAGAGCGCCGCGGTGATGGTGAGCACTCCAGTCACCGCCCAAGCCACCAGCATCCAGCCGGGGCTTCCGATCAGCCTCGACATATCGGCCGAGACAATGAAAATGCCCGAGCCGATCATGGCGCCGATCACCACCATGGTGGCGTCGAACAGATTCAGGCCGCGGACGAAGCCTGGCGCGCGCGTCGTGGTGGCGGGAGTGGGTTGCTTCATGCGGCCGCGCTAGCTTCTTGGAGCTTTACCACGGCGCCGGTGGAAGAACGCGAGCCTCCGGTTGACGTCGTCAAGCCAATCCCGCAATTCCTCGTGCTGGTCGGGGGATAGGCCGTGTTCGGATCGGCGGACAAGCGCTTCTCGAGGACAATGCCGTGCAACTGCGCCAGAGTCGCTTCCGCGGGCACCAGCAGCCGCCGCCAGATCGGCGGGCTCGTGCCCGGCAGGGTGACCTTGATTTGATAGATTTCCGGTGAAATCGCGCTCTTTTTCGTCGGCATATTGAACCTCCAGCCCCGCTCCTTGAGAAGGTGGGGCATGCTTTAGCTTGCCCATTGCCCGCTTGCGGGCAATCTCTTCACACCTTCTGACGGCCTGTACCAAGCCATCCTCGATGTTAAGCCACGGCCAACAGGGATTACAATTGGAGCCATGCAAGGTCTGAACCGGCGTGGATTCGCCGCCGTCCTGGCTGCCTCCGGAGTTGCCGCAGCCGCCCCGCCACAGCCGCCGCCCCGTCGATCCGCACCACCGCCGGAAGTGCCGCCCTTCCAGGCTCCTCTCGAGTTCACCCGCCAGGATGTGCCCGCCCGGGTGCACCCTTTCCCCATGACCCAGGTGAAGCTACTCCCCGGTCTGTTCGCGAATGCCGCCGAGTGGAATCGCGGCTATATCGGGCGTCTGCCCGCCGATCGCCTGCTCTACAATTTCCGCGCCAATGCCGGCCTGCCCGTAGGCTCCGCCCAGCCGTTCGGAGGTTGGGAAGCGAAGGCCGACGGCAAGCACGCGACCGAGTTGCGCGGCCATTTCACGGGCCACTTCCTTTCCGCCAGCGCCCAGTTGTACGCTTCGGCCGGCGACCAGGAGGCTAAGGCCAAGGCCGGCGAAATGGTCGCCGAACTGGCCAAGTGCCAGCAGAAATTGGGCGGCGGTTATCTCAGCGCCTTCCCCACCGAGTTGTTCGACCGCCTCGACTCGCTGTCTCAACTCCCCTGGGCGCCCTTTTACACCATCCACAAAATCATGGCCGGCCTATTCGACATGTACACCCTCGCCGGCAACCAGGACGCGCTGAAAGTGGTCGAGGGCATGGCCGACTGGGCCGGCAAGTGGTCCGGCTCCAAGACCGAAGAGCACATGCAGGAGATCCTCAACGTGGAATTCGGCGGCATGGCCGAGGTGCTCTATAACCTGGCGGCCGCCACTAACAACGACCAGTGGGCCAAGGCCGGCGACCGCTTCACCAAGAAGCGCTTCGTCAACCCCCTGGCCTCGCGACGCGACGAGCTGCGCCCGCTCCACGTCAACACGCACATCCCGCAAGTGATCGCCGCCGCGCGCCGCTATGAAATCTCGGGTGACATGCGCTTCCATGACGTCGCCGATTTCTTCTTCTATGAGGTGACGACCGCGCGCACTTACGTAACTGGCGGCACAAGTAACGGCGAAGCCTGGCTGGCCCAGCCCCGGCAGCTCGCCGCCGAGCTGAAAATGAGCGTGTCAACGGCCGAATGTTGCTGCTCCTATAACATGCTCAAGCTGGCGCGCCATCTTTACACATGGACCGCCGACCCCCGCTATTTCGACTACTACGAGCGCGCCCTCCTCAACCACCGCATCGGCGCCACCCAGGCTAAAACCGGACACACCCAGTACTACCTCTCGCTCACCCCCGGCGCCTGGAAGACCTTCTGCACCGAGGATCAATCGTTCTGGTGCTGCACCGGAACCGGCATCGAAGAGTACTCCAAGCTCACTGACAGCATCTACTGGCACGACGAAGACGGCGTGTATGTCAATTTATTCATTCCCTCCGAGTTGAACTGGCCCGACAAAGGTTTCGGGTTGCGCCAGGATACCCGGTTCCCCGAGCAGCCGCGGATGGCCCTGACGGTCACGGTGGATAAGCCGGTCCACCTTACCGTGCGCCTGCGCATTCCCTCCTGGCTCGCTTCCGGTCCCACGGTGACGCTGAACGGCAGGCCGCTCGAAGCCTCCGCCAGCCCCGGCAGCTATCTGACGCTGGCGCGAACCTGGAAGAAAGGCGACCGCGTGGAGATGGAGCTGCCCATGCGCCTCCGCATCGAAGCCATGCCCGACGATCCCAAGTTGCAGGCCGTCCTCTATGGCCCCCTGGTGCTGGCGGGCGATCTGGGAGCCGAGGGATTGACGGAGCAACTGATCACCGGCCCGATGGGTCCGCGGGTCCAGGCCTTACCCATCGAGGTCCCCACTTTCCGCGCCGGGCCCAGTGGGCACCCCGCCGATCCGGCTTCGTGGATCAAGCCCGGCGACCAGCCGCTCTCGTTCCGCACCACCGGCCAGCCGAAAGATGTCACACTGGTCCCGCTCAACGCCATTTTCGACAGGCGCTACTCCGTCTACTGGCAAGTGGCATAGGCCCCTGAGCCTCTACTTCTCAGGTGCCGGCTCACCCCGGGGGTTGTGGGGCAGATTGCCAATCTGCGGCCGATTGTCAATCGGCCTGGCGCTGGCGGGCAGGTCCCCGGCCTGCCCGGCGTATAATGTGATCCATGAACACCCCGCTCGTTATCCTGGGAATCGCCGGCAGTCTTCGCCAGGCGTCTTACAACCGCGCCGCTCTCCGAGCCGCCGGGCAACTTGTGCCCGAAGGCGCCCGCCTCGACATTTTCGATCTCGCCGGCATTCCTCCGTTCAATCAGGATGACGAAAGGAACCCGCCGACGCGGGTGGTGGAGTTGAAACGGAGTATCCGCTCTTCCGATGCCATTCTGCTGGTCACGCCCGAATACAACTATTCCATTCCGGGCGCGCTGAAGAACGCCATCGACTGGGCCTCGCGGCCTTACGGCGACAACTCGTGGGAGGGCAAGCCGGTAGCCGTGATGGGCGCCTCGGCCGGCGCCCTCGGCACCGCCCGCGCCCAGTACCACTTGCGCCAGGTCTTCGTCTTCCTCAACATGCACGCGGTGAATCGGCCCGAAGTGATGATTTCGAGCGCCGCGGAGCGCTTCGACGAACAAGGCAACCTCCAGGACGAGAACACCCGGAAACACATCCGCAACCTGCTCGAAAGCCTGGTAGAATGGGCGCGGCAGCTCGAGCGCGGCAAGCCCACCATCGCTTGACTTCCCTACGCACCTCCCCTACGATGGGCACGTGCAAGCGATTACAGCACAACTCCCTCTGTCTCTCTTGTTGCAGAGTGCTCCCTCGCGACTAGTCTCGCTGTCGGGCGTGGACATCGCGATCATCGTCCTGTACTTCTTCTCCGTCATCGGAATCGGCTTCTATCTGAAGCGCTACACCAAGACCGGCGAGGATTTCTTCCTGGCCGGCCGCGAGATGACGGCCTGGGTGGCGGGCCTCAGCTTTCTCGCCGCCAACCTCGGCTCGCTCGAGTTGATGGGCTGGGCGGCGTCCGCCTACCAGTACGGCATCCTCGCCACGCACTGGTATTGGATCGGCGCCATCCCCGCCATGCTCTTCCTGGGGATCGTGATGATCCCCTTCTACTACATCTCCAAGACGCACTCCGTCCCCGGCTATCTCAAGCTGCGCTTCGGCGAGCCGGCGCGCGCCTTCTCCGCCATCTCCTTCGGCTTCATGACCGTGCTCATGAGCGGCATCAATATGTACTCCATGGCGCTGGTCTTGAAGGTGGTGCTCGGCTGGGATATCCACTTCAGCATCTGGGTCTCTTCCATCACCGTGGCCGTGTACGTGGGCCTGGGCGGCCTGCTCTCGGCGATCTTCAACGAAGTGCTTCAGTTCGTCCTCATCTGGTTGGGCGCGCTGTTGATTTCCATCATCGGACTGATCGAGGCCGGCGGCTGGAGCGGAATGGTGGCCCGCATCCATCATAATTTTCCGACGCAGGACTTCACTCACCTGTGGCGCACCATGGGTTCTCCCAGCGATAACCCCATGGGCATCTACTGGGTTGGCATCGTCTTCGGACTGGGGTGGGTCATCTCGTTCGGATACTGGACCACGGACTTTCTGGTGGTGCAGCGCGTCATCGCCGCCAAGGACCTGCGCGCGGCCAAGCTGGCGCCCATCATCGGCTCGGCGTTCAAGATGGCGGTGCCGTTCATTGTGATTCTGCCCGGCCTGCTGGGCCTCGCGCTGCTGCCGCCCGGGTTCCTCACGGGCGAGACCCAGGCCATCGCGACCGGCGGCCACAGCTACAACGAAGTGCTGCCCATCATGCTGGCCCGCTATTGCGGCCCGGGCCTGCTCGGTCTGGGCATCACCGCGCTCATCGCGGGCTTCATGTCCGGCATGGCGGGCAACGTCAGCGCCTTCGCCACGGTGTGGACCTATGACATCTACCGCGCCCTGTTCCGCAAGCAGGCCCCCGACGCGCATTACGTCGCCATGGGACGCTGGTGCACCGTGCTGGGCGTGCTGGTCAGCATCGGCACGGCCTACTTCGTGATGCAATTCAGAAGCATCATGGACTACGTGCAGCAGCTTTTCAGTTTCTTTATCGCGCCGCTGTTCGGCACCGTGATTCTCGGCATGTTATGGAAGCGCGCCACGCCTGAGGGCGGTTTTTGGGGTCTGCTCACTGGCACTTTCTCTTCCATCGGGATGTGGCTGTGGGTCTACCTGGAGCCCACCGCGCTGCGCTACATCGCCCTTTCCTCCCAGGCCAAGCCCATGGCCGAGAACATGTTCCGCGCGCTGTGGGCCTGGATCATCTGCGTGGTGGTGACCGTGGTGGTGAGCATGGTTACTCGGCCCAAGCCCGAATCTGAGCTGGCCGGACTGGTCTACGGTTGCACGGAGCTGCCTTCGGAAGGCCACCTGGCGCTTTACCAGAGGCCCATCTTCTGGGCCGGGGTAATCGCGGCCGTGTTTGTGGTGTTGCAGGTCATTTTCTGGTAGGTGAACAATGCATCGCGCTGGCATGATTTCCATCTGGTTTTTCATCGGCGTCCTGCTCCTGGTTTACGGAGTTTTAATTCTGGGCGCCGGAATTTACGATCTGTCGAATCCCGCGGCGCACCCCGTGGTGCTGGCCCGCCTGCACGCCGGAATCTGGTGGGGCGCCCTGCTGGTTGCGTTGGGTGTGGTTTATTCGCTGCGGTTTAGACCAGGGAGGGGAAAGTGATGACCTTCGGTGTGATCGTCGGAAACCGGGGATTCTTCCCCGGTCATCTCGCCCAGAGCGGGCGCTCCGAAATGCTGGCGGCCATCGAGAAGGCCGGTTACCAAGCCGTCGCGCCCGGCCCGGAAGACACCAGGTTCGGCGCCGTGGAAACGCGCGCGGAAGCGGCGCTCTGTGCCGACCTGTTCAAGAAACACCGCGACTCCATCGACGGCGTCATCGTCACGCTGCCGAATTTCGGCGACGAGCGCGGCGTGGCCGACACCTTGCGCATGGCCGGCCTGGGCGTCCCGGTGCTGGTGCAGGCCACCCCCGATACGCCCGCCCGCATGACCATCCAGGACCGTCGAGATAGCTTCTGCGGCAAGATGTCGGCGTGCAACAACCTCACTCAGTACGGCATTCCCTACTCCCTCACCACGCGCCACACCGAGGCGCCGGATTCCGAATGTTTCCGCCTCGACCTCGACTGGTTCGCCGCCGTGTGCCGCGTGGTGCGCGGCCTGCGGCGGTTGCGCATCGGCGCCATCGGCGCGCGGCCCGCCGCCTTCAACACCGTCCGCTACAGCGAGAAGATCCTCGAGGCCAGCGGCATCTCCGTCGAACCCATCGACCTTTCCGAAATCCTGGGCCGCATCGCGCGCATGGGCGACCAGCACCCCGCGGCGGTCGCCAAATTGGAGGCCATCCGGCGCTATGTGCCCACCGAGGGCGTGCCCGCCGAACCGCTCCTCAAAATGGCCAAGCTCGGCGCCGTGGTGGATGAGTGGATGGCCCAGACCGAGTGCGCCATCAGCGCCGTGCAGTGCTGGACTTCGCTCGAAGAGTTCTTCGGCGTGGTGCCCTGCACCGTGATGAGCATGATGAGCGAGCGCCTGATGTCCAGCGCCTGCGAGGTGGATATCTGCGGCGTGGTCGGCATGCACGCCCTGCAACTGGCCTCGGGAACGCCCAGCGCCCTGCTCGACTGGAACAACAATTACGGCGACCACCCCGACAAGGCGGTCTGCTTCCATTGCAGCAATCTCCCCAAGCACTTCTTCCAGGAGAGCCGCATGGACTTCCAGCAGATCATCGCCGGCACGGTGGGCCGCGACAACACTTACGGAACGTGCGTGGGCCGCGTGAAATCGGGCCCCATGAGTTTCGCGCGCTTTTCGACCAACGATCGCCAGGGCTCGATTCACGGCTACGTGGGCGAAGGCGAGTTCACCGACGATCCACTCGAAACCTTTGGCGGCGCCGGCGTGGTGCGCATCCCCAGGCTGCAAGAGTTGCTCCGCTTCATCTGCGAGCGCGGCTTCGAGCATCACGTGGCCGCCAACCTGGCGCCGGTGGCGGCGGCCGTGCAGGAAGCCGCCACCCGCTACCTGGGCTGGAACGTGTATCAGCACTCATGAGCATTGTTGCCGGCGTAGATTTCGGAACCCTGAGCGTACGGGCCTCCATCTTCGACAGCGCCAAGGGCCGTCTCGGCTCTGGCGTGGCGGAATACCCGCTCCTCCGCAAGAAGGACGATCCCGATCACGCCACCCAAAGCCACGCCGACCACATGAAGGCGCTCACCGAGGCCACGCACCGTGCCATTGAAGCCGCCGCCATTGACGGCCGCGCCATCGAGGCCATCGCTCTCGACACCACCGGCTCGACCATGATCCCGGTCGACGCGTATCTCCAGCCCATCGACGACTACTATCTCTGGTGCGATCATCGCGCCTGGAAGGAAGCCGCCGAGATCACCGCCATGG
>JBAWDI010000070.1:0-2429 GCA_049590695.1 Bryobacteraceae bacterium | reverse complement strand
GAATTCGCCTGGGACGCCCGCACGACGGATGTCGCCTCGGAAGTCAAGCGCCTCACCGGGGGGCGCGGCGCGGACCTGGTGATCGTGGCGGTTTCCGCGCGCGGCATCGTGGACCAGGCGATGGCCTGCTCGCGTCCGGGGTCGCGGATCCTGCTGTTTGCCCAAACTTCGGCTACGGAACGCATCGAAGCCTCGGGGGCGGACATTTGCGTAGGTGAACGCAGCCTCCTGGGGTGCTATAGTGCATCAGTGGACCTGCAAGCGGAGTCCGCGAACCTGGTTTTTGGCGGCGAAATCCCGGTGGAGGAGTTGATCTCTCACCGTCTGCCGTTGGTTAAAATCCGTTCAGGGATTGATTTGGCATTGCATCCAGGACCTAATTCGTTGAAAATAGTCGTTCAGCCACAGAGGTGGTCATAGTGAATAGCCACATGATGGCTGCCGTGCTTTACGGCAAGGAACACTTGCAGGTGGAGCCGGTAGCCGTTCCGACAATTGATCGCGGAGACATTCTCGTACGAGTGAAGGTGGCGTTGACCTGCGGCACCGATGTCAAGGTTTTTAGCCGTGGATATCACGCCCGGATGATCGTGCCCCCGGCTGTGTTCGGGCACGAGCTGGCCGGCGATGTAGTCGCGGTGGGCGAGGATGTCACCAAGTTCTCGATTGGGCAGCGCGTGGTGGCGGCCAACTCGGCCCCCTGCGATGAGTGTTTTTTCTGCCGGCATGGGCAGCAGAACCTATGTGAAGACCTGCTGTTCAACAACGGCGCCTACGCGGAATACATCCGCATTCCGGCCCGCATCGTCGAAGGCAATACCTATGTCATCCCGGCCCACGTGGGGTATCGCGACGCGGCGCTGGTGGAGCCGCTGGCCTGCGTGGTGCGCGGTTTCGAAGAGACCGCTCCGCGGGAGGGCGACACCATCGCCATCATCGGGCTGGGCTCCATCGGCCTGATGTTCGCCAAGCTGGCGAAGCTGTACGGCTGCCGCGTGATCGCGATCGGGCGGCGCCGGTCCCAGCTTGACCGGGCGGCCGCGCTGGGCGTCGACGAATTGATCATGGTGGAAGGCGACACCAACCCCGTGAGCACCATCCGCGGTTTAACGCACGGCCGCGGCGTGGACATCGCCATCGAGGCCGTGGGCAAGCCCCAGACCTGGCAGTGGGCGGTGGACATGGTGCGGCGCGGCGGCACGGTAAATTTCTTCGGCGGCTGCCCCAACGACAGCAAGGTCAGTCTCGACACGGCGCTGCTGCACTACTCCGAAATCACCTGCAAGGCCAGCTTCCACCATACCCCGGCGTATATCCGGAAGGCGCTCGACCTGGTTTGCGCGGGGCACATCACGGCCTCGTTCTTCGTCAATCGCGAAGAACCGCTGACCAACCTTCTGGAAGTCATGCGCCACCTGCTGAGCCACAACGGCCACCTGAAGACGGCGATTGTTCCGTAGGTGCCGAGCGTGGACGCGGGCGCGTTTCTGTTACCGGCCGACTTCGTAAGGTCGCCCGAGGCGCTGCGCGCTACGTACGCCGCCGCGGAAGCCCGCGCCTATACCCGCTGGCTGGCCCGGCATCACTACGAGAACTTTCACGTGGCGAGCTTTCTGCTCCCCCGGCGGTTGCGCCAGGATTTCTATAATGTGTACGCC
Organism: Bryobacteraceae bacterium; assembly: GCA_049590695.1. Classification (GTDB taxonomy): domain Bacteria; phylum Acidobacteriota; class Terriglobia; order Bryobacterales; family Bryobacteraceae; genus Fen-178. The sequence continues at coordinate 771 of JBAWDI010000070.1, read as the reverse complement.
TATTGCCGCTGGGCCGACGACCTGGGCGACGAGATCGGCGACCGCGCCCGAAGCCTCAAGCTGCTGGAATGGTGGCGCCAGGAACTCGACGCCATGTACGCGGGCCGCGCCACGCACCCGGTTTTCGTGGCGCTCCTGGAGACCGTGCGGAAGCACGCCATTCCGCGCCAGCCTTTCGCGGATCTCATCCAGGCCTTCATCCAGGACCAGACGGTCGCCCGCTACCGCGATTGGGAAGAGCTGTTCGGCTATTGCCGCTGTTCCGCCAATCCGGTGGGCCGCCTGGTGCTGCACCTCTGCGGATACTCCGATGCCGAGCGGCAGCGGCTCTCGGACGCCACCTGCACGGCCCTGCAACTCGCCAACTTCTGGCAGGACGTCACCGTGGACCTGCTCAAGGACCGGGTCTACATTCCGCTCGAGATCATGGAGCGGCACGGCTACACGGTGGAAGAACTGCGCGCGCGGCGCTTCACACCGGCGTTTCGCGAAGTGATGCGGCTAGCGGTGGAGAAAGCCCGCGAACTGTTTTTGGAAGGGCTGCCGCTTTCCACTATGGTGGACCGGCGGCTGGCGCTCGACCTGGATTTGTTCAGCCGCGGGGGCCTGCGGGTGCTGGAAATGATCGAACAGCGCGATTACGACGTGCTCGCCGCGCGGCCCGCCATTTCGAAGGCCGGGCGGGTGCGGCTGCTGCTGGGCTCGCTGGCGCGCACGGCCTTCCGGCGGGCGGCCCCATGAACGCAGTCGAGCAATCCTACGAGTACTGCC
>JBAWDI010000069.1:0-6149 GCA_049590695.1 Bryobacteraceae bacterium | reverse complement strand
GCCGGAGCCTGTGCAGCCGCTTGCGGACGGGTCTCCGGAGTCTGGGACGCAGTGCCGGCCGAGGAACCCGTTTCGGCCTGTACTTTGGACGAAGGCGAGGAGTTCCGCCCCACGATATAGCCCATGGAGAACGCCACCGCGAACAGCAGAACGACGATGAAGAAGCCGCTCAGCAGTTGCCGGTTGCCCACCAACAGTTCGAATTCGCCGGTTTCGCTGTTTCTCATGGCTTACGGCTTTGGCGCGGCAGCCTCTGGGATCGTGCCCACGCGGTCCAGGGCGCGCCCCAATGACGTAATTATATCCAGCGGCAGCGGGAACACGATGGTGGTGTTCTTCTCGACGCCGATCTCGACCAGCGTCTGCAGATACCGCAATTGCAGCGCCGCCGGCTGCTTCTGGATCACTTCCGCGGCCATGGCCAGCTTCTCGGCGGCCGTGTACTCGCCTTCCGCGTGGATGATCTTGGCGCGCCGCTCGCGCTCGGCCTCCGCCTGGCGCGCGATGACGCGGATCATCTGCTCGGCCAGATCCACCTGCTTCACTTCCACCATGGTCACCTTCACGCCCCAAGGCGAAGTGTGCTGGTCCAGAATGGATTGCAGCCGCACGTTGAGCTTTTCCCTCTGGCTGAGCAAGGTGTCGAGGTCCACTTCGCCCAGCGTGCTGCGCAGCGTAGTCTGAGCAAGCTGCGAGGTGGCGTAGAGGAAATTCGAAACCTCCAGGATGGCCAGCCGCGGATCGATGACCCGGAAGTAGATCACGGCGTTAACCTTCACCGTGACGTTGTCGCGGGTGATGACGTCTTGCGACGGCACCTCCAGCGTGTCGACGCGGAGGGAAACGCGCACGATGCGGTCGATGGGCGCGAACACCAGGATGATGCCCGGGCCTTTCGGCTGCGGCAGCACGCGGCCCAGCCGGAAGATTACGCCGCGCTCATATTCCCGCAGAATCTTGATGGAAGTCAGCAGGTACAGCACCACGATGATCACGCAAACGGTGGTGAAATCGATCATTTCAGCCTCCTCATTATTTCGTAACGGGTTCTACCGTGAGCTTCAATTTGTCGATGGCCTTCACCTGGACGCGCGTCCCGGCGGCCACCGGCCGGGACGACACCGCGTCCCAATATTCGCCGTGCACAAAAACTTTGCCCTCCGGCGCCAGGTCGGTGATCGCGGGGCCAATCTCGCCCACCATGCCCGCGGCGCCGGTCTCCACCTTTAGCCGCCGCGCGCGCAACACCAGCGAAAGCAGCAAAACGGTGATGAGGGAGAACGGCAGCGCCAGCGCGATGGCCGTGCTCCAATGAATGCGCATTTCGGGAAACGGACTGTCGATCAGCATCACGGCCCCCAACACCATGGCTACCGCCCCTCCCACGCCCAGAATCCCGTGCGACGCGAACTTGGCCTCCAGCACGAACAGGGCGAAGGCCAGCAGTATGAGGGCCGCCCCCAGCCAGTTGATGGGCAGCACGGATAGAGCGGAAAGTCCCAGCAACACGAGAATGGCTCCAATCACGCCCGGGGCGATCAGCCCCGGCGAAGAGAACTCCACATACAGGCCCAGCGCGCCGATCACCAGCAGCACCAGGGCGATATTCGGATCGGCAATGGCGGCAATGATCGACTGGCGGAGCGACTTTTGATAGACCTCGATCACCGCCCCGGCGGTGTCGAGCGTCTGCGTGCTGCCGTCGAAGCGCGTGACCACGCGGCCATTCAGGGCGGAGAGCAGCGCCTGCTCGTTGGGCGCGATGAGATCGATCAGATGCTGTTCCAGCGCCTCACGCTCGGTGAAAGACTTGCTTTCGCGGACCGTGGTTTCCGCCAGCGCGCTGTTGCGCCCGCGCTTGGCGCAGATGCTCCGCAGGTAGGCAGCGGCGTCGTTCTCCACTTTCTGTTTCATGACGGCGTCCATCTCGCCGGCCATCAGCACCGGGTGCGCCGCGCCGGTATTGGTTCCGGGGGCCATGGCCGCCACGTCGCCGGATTCCAGGATGAAGAAGCCCGCGGAAGCCGCGCGTCCGCCGCTCGGCGCCACATAGGTCGCCACCGGGACCGGCGAGGAGACGATCTTCTCGATAATCTCGCGCATCGCATCCATTAGCCCGCCGGGTGTGTTGAGGCGGACGAGGAGCAGCGACGCGTTCTCCTGTTTGGCCTGCGCGATCGCGCTGCCCACGATTTCAGCGGTGATGGGGTGCACCATGCCATCCACGTCCACCGCAATCACTTTTGGGGCGGCAAACGCGGCCTGCGCCAGTAGCGCAAGCGCCAACGCCGGGATTCCGCTCTTCCGCAATCTAACCTAAATATACACTGGTGGGGCATGCTTTAGCTTGCCCTCTTGTAATGAGATTGATAGAAAGTTCAAATACGGGCCCTTTGTCAAGTACGGTAGAATAAAAGAGAAGCAATCCACTCCGGGAGTACCGAAAGACCTTATGCCAAGAAAACGCATGTCCGAGAACGATCTGGTCGTGTCCGCAGCCGCACCGCCCCGCCGCAAGCCGGCGAGCCCCAGGCGCGTAAAACGTTCCGCCCCGCCGGCTGAGAAGCCGTTGGAGCCAGCCGCCGCCGCGGCTGTATGCGAGCCGTCCCAGGATGAAATCGCGCGTCTTGCCTATTCCTACTGGGCAGCTCGTGGTTATGCCGGCGGTTCCTCCGAAGAAGATTGGCTCCGCGCCGAGCGGGAACTCCGCGGAAATTAAGCCGCCGCGGGGGTCGTCCGGGTCCCCATCGCCACCGCCCGACTTTCACTTATACTTTCGAAGCACGGCCAGCAAGCGGCCCTGCACCTGGACTTCCCGGGCGGGAACCAAAATCGGTTTCATCGCCGAATTGGCGGGCTGCAAGCGGATCGTATCTCCAGGTTCGCGATACAGCCTCTTGAGAGTGGTTTCGTGTCCCGCCACCAGCGCGACCACGATATCGCCGTCGCGCACCTCCGTCACTCGCTCCAGCAGGATGAGATCGCCATCGCAGATGTGGTCGTCGATCATGGAATCGCCGCGCACTTCGAGCGCGAAGGTGTTGCCGCCGGCGGCGAAGTCGCCAAGATTCAGCATCTCCTGCTGCTCCACCGACTCCACCGGGGCGCCGGCGGCGATGCGGCCCAGCAGCGGGATCTCCAGCGCCGGCGGTTTCGTGCGCCGCTGCTCCTGCGCGTATTTGGGCGCCAGCTCCAGCGAACGGCTTTGGTTGAACCCGCGCTTCAAGTAGCTCTTGGCTTCGAGAACCGAGATGTGCTTGTGCACCGTGGCCAGCGAGGCCAATCCGAGGCCCCCCGCAATCTCTTCATAGCTGGGGCAGTAGCCGTTTTCGTCGATGAAACCGGCAATGAAATCCAGCACCTGCTTTTGCCGCTTCGTCAGTGCCATGTTAGTCCCTAAAGCTATTGTGGGCGAACAAAAGGAGAAATGCAATAGCCAGACCTAAAGAAATGCCGGCCGCGTGCCGATAGTCTGTGTTGAGCGACGCCGTATGACTTCCATTCAAAACTCCCTCAGCGACCTGGAGCGCTGCCAGGCGGCCAGGGACATGGTGCTGGATTGCTACCTCACGGCCATCAAAAACGTGGCCCACTACGCCATCGATCTGGATGACGAAATCACCGTCCCGCATCGCCAGTATCTGACTGTTCTGGCCGGCGAGGTGGCGTCGGCGCAGCCGGAAGCCCTGGCCGGGAGCCGCGCCACGCTTCGCGGCCTGCTCCGCGACTATCGCGATAAGGCGGCGAAATACCTGGGCACGCTTCGGGAGGAGCTGGCGGGCACGGCGCGTGCCCTCCAGGAGATACTGGACTCCCTCGCCCAGACCGACAGCGACCACGAGGCGCAGCTTCGAACGGAACTGGACCGCCTGCGCGAGATCTCCAGCTCGCCGGAAGGGAGCGCGGTACGCGCGGCCATACAAGTCGCGGCGGACAGCATCGAGCAGAGCATCGAACAGATCCGCAAACAGCATCAGCTCACGGTTTCGCAGTTCCTGGTGGAAATCCGCATGCTGCACAAGCGCATCGATTTGCTGGAGACCGCCGCGTCGCTGGACGACCTGACCAAGCTCTTCAAGCGCGATGAAATAGAGAGACAGATTCGTTCCGCGTCCGACGGGAGTTTGTGCCTGCTGCTGGTGAAGGCCAGTGGGCTCCGGCATGCCGAGCGGCAGTTCAACCGTGAGGTGGCCGCGGAACTAGCCGCGGCCTTCGGCAAGCGCTTGCGAAACAGCCTTCCGCCCAGCACCGCCATCGGGCGGTGGAGCGAGGAGGGATTCATCGCCATGCTTTCGGGGGAGAAGCCCGATGCCATGGCCAGCGCAAAACGGGTCGCGGAGCATCTTTCCGGGGAGTACGCCTGCCTGCAACGGGGAAAAACCGTGCATCCCTCGCTCAACGTCGGCGTGGCCGTGGTGGACCACCGGCCCCGCGATTCGCCCGAGCGGACCCTCAAGCGCATCAAAGAGTTCTTGACTGGCGACTAAGTACAGCCATTCGGAAACACGGTGACGTATCCGCCTCGAGGCCTTCCGCCGTCAGCGGTCCGCCAGACCCGCACGGCTGCCGGTCGCCGGTCGCCGATCCCTGAACGCTCCCCGCGGATACGAGATCGAACTTCCGAAACTCCGTGGTGAAGTTAACCAATGGCGTACTGGTCCGCCGGTCCAGGTTGTTGTATAGTCCTAAGCACATGCCGGTCTTGGGCCGGGGCGACGAGCTTCCAACATGATAAAGACCGCGAGAAACGCAGCCACGCTGGCCATCCGGCAGGATTCCTGGCCGGTGATTCCCGACCGCCTGCAGGACCTGGGTATCCCACGCAGCATGGTTACCGATCTGATTCTGCGGCACTTGTGGTTGCACGGCGCAGGCACGCTGGCGACCCTCAACACGGCCTTGAAGCTCTCCTTTCCGGTCCTCGAAACTCTGTTCCACCAGTTCCGGCAACAGCAACTGCTGGAAGTGAAGGGGATGCTGGGAAACGACTACTCGTTCACCCTGACCAGCACGGGGCGGGCGCTGGCGGCGGCGCGGAATGAAGTGTGCCAGTACGCGGGTCCGGCCCCGGTTTCCATTCAGCAATACCACCAGGTGGTGAAGACTCAGGCAGCCCAAGTGAAGCTGAGCCGCGAAAGCCTGCGGCGCGCGTTTCACGACCTGGTGCTGCCGAATGGGCTCTTGGACCAGCTTGGGCCCGCGCTGGTCGGGCATCAATCGCTGTTTCTGTACGGTGGCACGGGCAACGGAAAAACCAGCATTGCGGAGCGGATTCTGCGGATCTATGACGACACCATCGTGGTGCCGTACGCGGTGGAGGTGGACGGCCATATCGTCACGCTGTTCGACCCCGTGGTTCACCGGCGGGCGCCCGACGGCGACGAGATGCTGGATCCGCGCTGGGTGGCTTGTGAGCGGCCTTGCATCACGGTGGGCGGCGAGCTTTCGGCGTCCATGCTGGAACTGCACCTGGACGACTCCACTCGGGTCTTCATTTCGCCCTGCCAGATGAAGGCCAACAACGGCATTCTGATCATCGACGACTTCGGGCGGCAGATGCTGTCGCCGCGCGAACTGCTGAACCGGTGGATTGTTCCGCTGGACCGGCGGGTCGACTACCTGACGCTGGCCTCCGGCATGAAGTTCCAGGTGCCCTTCGAGCTCATGGTGGTGTTCTCGACCAACCTGAATCCGCACGACTTGGCCGATGAGGCGTTTCTGCGGCGCATCCAGACTAAAGTGCTGGTGGAAGACGTCAGCGCCGAGGTGTTCGACCAGATCTTCCAGCGGGTGGTCGAGGCCCAGCAGGTGCCCTGTGAAGCGGGCTGCGCGGAGTACCTTCGCGAGCGCTGCCTGGCGGCGGGCTCGAAGCACCTGCGGGCCTGCTATCCGCTGGATATTTACCGGCTGGTCAAGGCTATCGGCGAATATGAAGGCCGGCCCGTATGGTTGACGCGCGCCAACATCGACCGCGCGGTGGGCCTCTACTTCGCCAAGAGCGCGGAGGTTATCGACGATTAACTGTAGGGGCCGGGCATGCCCCAGTGCTGTCCCAATTAGCCGGAAGGGGCCTTGATCGCCATTGAAAACACTGGACGATTTTGGCCCTCAACCGCTTGTTCCCGAACCTGGTTCCCCCCTTCCGGTCG
>JBAWDI010000068.1:0-3085 GCA_049590695.1 Bryobacteraceae bacterium | reverse complement strand
GCTCGAGCGACACCAGCGCCACACTGGCCATGGAAGTGACCGCGCGCGCGCCGTTGGCCACCGCGATTGCGGGGACGATCTTGGTTCCCGGCTTCTCCAGCGCGAAGCTGTTCTTGCTCCAGACCGGGATCTTCTTCTCCGCCAGGGGCGCCAGCGTCCGGGGATGCAGCACCTTGGCGCCGGCGTAGGCCAGCTCGGCCGCCTCGGCGTAGGTCACCTCGGCCAGCACCTCGGCGTCGGGCACCAGGCGCGGATCGGCGCTCATGATGCCGTCCACGTCGGTCCAGATCCACAGCTCCGAAGCATCCAGCGCGGCGGAGAGGATGGACGCCGAGAAGTCCGAGCCGCCACGTCCCAGCGTGGTCGGGCGCCCATCGGCCGTGGCGCCGTTGAAACCCGTGATCACCGGCAGCGTGCCCTGGCGCAACATCGGCAGCAGTTTGGCCCGCGCCTTTTCGCGGGTCGGCTCCATGAGCGGAGAGGCATTGCCAAAGACCGCGTCCGTTACCACCACGTCGCGCGCGTTCACGGCCGCGGCCGGCGTGCCCTCGGCCTTCAGGTGTTCGGAAACCAGCAGCGCCGAGAGCCGTTCCCCCACCGCGACCGCCTCATCCACCGAGCGCGGCGGCCGCTCACCGAGCATCGCCATGCCGTTGACGATGCGCTCGAATTCGCCGATGAGCTTGCGCACCTTGGCCAGCACGGCGGCCAGTCTCGCTTCCGGCAGCAATTCGCGGCAAGCCACCTCGTGGCGGCTGCGCAACTCCGCCAGGTTGGCCACTATCCCCGCGCGATCGCCCGCCTCGGCGTATCGCATGGCGCCCAGCAGCAGGTCCGTGATCTTGGACATGGCCGAAACCACCATCGCCACGGGCCGCTTCTCCCGTTCCCCGGCGGCGATGCGCGCGGCCACCCGCATGCGCTCGGCCGAACCCACGCTCGTCCCGCCGAACTTCATTACCAGCAGGTTCTTCAACTGAAATCCTTTCCGTTCGTCACCCGCGAACGCACCATCTTGAGAATGGCCTCTTCCACTTCTTCCACGGTGAGCGAGGTGGAATCCAGGTAGGCGGCGTCCGGCGCCTGGGCCAGCGGCCCGTCGGCGCGCGTGCTGTCGCGCTGGTCGCGCTCCTTCATCTGCGCCGCCAGCGCGGTCTCGGGAATCTCCTCTCCGGCGGCGCGCACGTCCCCCAGCCGGCGCCGCACGCGCTCGCGGGGGTCGGCGTCCAGAAAAACCTTAACGTCCGCATGAGGGAACACCACCGTTCCGATGTCGCGCCCTTCCATCACCACGCTGGCGCGCTCGCCCATGGCGCGCTGTTTGGCCACCAGGGCGCGCCGCACGCCGGGGATGACCGCCACTTTGGACGCGCCGGCCGAAACCTCGGGCGTGCGTATGGCGTCCGTCACGTCCTCGCCGTTGAGCCGTATGCGCCCCGGCAGTAGCTCGATCTCCGCGGCGATAGCGAGTTGCTCCATGCGATGCATGTCGCCCGCATCCACCTTTCGCCGCAGCGCCCACAGGGCCACCGCGCGGTACATGGCGCCGGAATCGATGTAGGTGAATCCCAGCCGGGCGGCCACGCGTTTGGCGATGGTGCTTTTGCCCGCGCCCGCCGGCCCGTCGATGGCCACCACTACGCGCTTTTGTCCCGGGTCCTTCAAGACAGTAGAATAACAGGACAGATGCTCTCTCTATGAACCCCGCCGAATTCGACCGCTTGGTGGCCGCGGCTTACGCGCGAATCCCCGCGCGTTTCCGCAAGCGCATGAAGAACATCGCGATGGTGGTGGAACCCGAGCCCGCGCCGGCGCAGCTCGCCCGCGGGCGCGTGCCTCGCGGGAGCACTTTGCTGGGCCTCTACGAAGGCCGCCCGCTCACCAAGCGAAGCGTTTTCGAGTCCTTCGCCATGCCGGATCGCATCACCATTTTTCAAGGGCCGCACGAGCGCCTCGCCGGCAGCCCCGAGCAACTCGCCAAGCTGGTGGAGGATACCGTGTGGCACGAAGTGGCGCACTATTTCGGCATGGACGAGCTGCAGGTGCGCGCGGCCGAGCGGAGGCGCCGCGGGCAGGGGACGAGACCGCGGCCGTGAAGCGTCCAACGATCACGGGTCAAGCCCAGGAGGAGAGAAACTCCAAGCGGTTCTTCATTTGTTCGGTTGGGCAACGGTTGATCAACCGCATGATCCGCCGCAAGCTCATCCAGCGTCGATGCAAGGCGCAGTAATCGGCCGTGTTGTAGGTGAGCAGCGCTCTTCCGGCGGCCGCGGCGGCGGTCAGATGATCTTCATCCTGCGGTTGATCATGTCCGCTTCGGCAGCCGTCAGCACGTCGACGTTGCGCGCCCTCAAGCCGAACACGAGGGATCTTCGCATCGCGTCTTCGTCGAGGTAGAACCGAACTTGACTCACTGGCGAGTCGCTTCGGTTCCGGACGCGTGCTCCCACTGGAGCGAGGCCGCCTGCTCTTGACCGAGATCCGCTTCAATCTCATCCCGATTGACGTGGCAATAGGCCAAGGCCGCGTGGACTTGGGCCAGCGTCAAGTGCGCGTACTCGATACGCACGGCGCTACGCCAAAGACACCGTGGTCTGGGCTTCTATGTCGTGCACCCCCGTCACGCCCCCAGCGCGCGGTTCACCTGGCGCATCACTTCGAACGCGTCGGCGACGTAGAGCACGTCGGCTTTGCCGCGCGCCCAGCCGCAGTTGGCGTCCAGGTTGATGGCGCGGCGCTGGTTGACGAAGCGCCAACCCACGACGTGCGGCTCCTCGCCGTGGCAACACGTGGACAGGCCCTTGGCGTGCCGCGGCGTGGAGCCGGTCTGGCCGATCTGGTTCAGGTGCGTCATGAAGCGCAGCACCGCTTCGCCTTCGCCGCTCAGGTCCACCAGCGACTTGCTGCCGCCGAGCGATGCCTGGGCCGCGCGCAGGAATCCGAGAATCAGGGTTTCAGCCTCGGCCGCGTGCACCGCGCCGTCGGATTGCTTCTTGGTCCAGCCGGCGCCCGCCACAAACAGCAGCTTGGCGTCGGGACGAATGGTCTGCTCATCGGCCTTGGGCGCCCGCACGCCGGTGACCGT
>JBAWDI010000067.1:0-6533 GCA_049590695.1 Bryobacteraceae bacterium | reverse complement strand
GGTCGCCGAAGTGCATAGCAGGAAGCCAGCCATCAGGATCGCCGCCGGAAGCGTCACTTTCAACGCGCGCATGGTATCTCTCCTAAGTTTCACATTATACCCTTCACAGGTTGGCGTTGGGTTCCAGGCTGCGCCACAGGTACCCGCTCGCTACCGTGCAGTAGGGTCGCCACCGCGGGGCCAGATCCGATACCGGAGCCCTCACTGTCCGGCTAGGGCCGGGGAAGAAATCACGCGGTCGGGGCGCTAGGTCTTCGACCGCCTGAAGTCGAGCCAACTACCGTGCTTCGGCGTGTAATGCACGCTGAGCCGATCCCAGATACCTTCACCCTTCTGTTCGCCGAAATGGCCGGTCGACGACTTGCGGCAGTGGATATTGGGGTTGTCCATGACGAGGTGGATCGTATCGGCGGCGGGGTACGGTCGCACGACGCGCTCCACCATGCGTGCGAACTCCGCGCCGAAACGGTTGGGGGCGGCGGTGGTGAAGTGCCGGCCGCCCTTCGGTTCCACGATGCCAAATACGTTCGCCGTTTAAACGAGGCTTGCCAGAACCATGGCCGGCCTCGGCGGCCTCGAATCAAGGATGTATACTGATATTCATACGGAGGATTTGGAGGATCTGACATGGCATTCCATTCGAAAAGCTCACTAAAGCTCGTGTGCAGGGGCGTCTGCACCGCCGTCGCGTTGTTGCTTGCATGCGGCACACTCATCGGCAAGTCGGGAGATACGGCGTACCTGAAAACCAAGGTCGATCCGGGACGGGCCGGCGTTTTTGTAGACGGCAAGTACCTGGGACCGGCGGCCAATTTCAGGATCGCCAGAAAGTACGCGCTGCCACCGGGAAAGCACGAAGTCAAACTGGTGGACCCGCGCTATGAGGGTTTCACAACCTCGGTGGACCTCGTGGCAGGCAAGACTGTGGTTGTCGCCCAGACGTTAAAGCCGCTGCCGCCGCCGAAACCGCCGCTGGGATCGCTGCAAACAACCGTGACAGCCAGCAAGTTTGACGCTGTCTACCTCAATGACCAGTTTGAAGGGCACACGGGCGAGTTCAACAACTGCCGACAGGCCCTGATGCTGCCTGCCGGACAGTACACCGTCAGAATCGATCCCGTGGGTGGTGGGAGCGCGTTTACCAAGACGATTCAGATTGTAGCCGGGAAGACGGTCGTAGTCCCGTAACAAAATCCCGCGCTCCCATTGGCGCCCGTACCGCTGAACCTCTCGGATGGGCGACAATTGGAAGCGGAATGAGACCACAGCTTACAGTTCTGGCTTTGCTCGCGATTTGTGCGCCCGTCGAGGCGCAATCGCCCATCCGGATCGTGAATGTCGAAGCGCGCCGGACCACCAGCCTGAATGGGAAGTGGCGCGCCATCGTCGATCCGTACGAGAACGGGTACTACGATTTCCGCCTGCAACCCTCCAAGGACGGCTATTTCCTCGACGCCAAGCCCAAGGACAAGAGCGATCTCGTCGAGTACGACTTCGACACCTCCGGGCAGCTCGACGTGCCGGGCGATTGGAACACGCAACGCGAAAGTCTCTTCCTCTACGAAGGCACCATCTGGTATCGGAAGACTTTCGACTACCCGAGCAAGGCCGGCACGCGCCTGTTCCTCAATTTCGGCGCCGCCAACTACGAAGCCATTGTCTACCTGAACGGCGAAAAGCTCGGCTCGCACACGGGCGGATACACCCCGTTCGCCTTCGAGATCACCGGCAAGACGCGCGAGAAAGGCAATTCCGTGGTGGTGAAGGTGGACGACAAGCGTCACCGCGAGGCGGTGCCCACGGTCAACACGGACTGGTGGAATTACGGCGGGTTGACGCGCGACGTCTCACTGGTGGAAGTGCCGGAGACGTTCGTCGAAGACTACTTCGTGCAACTGAAGAAGGGCTCGACGGACACCATCGCCGGATGGGTGAAACTCAACGGAGGGAGAACGCGGCAGCAGGTGGCCATCCGCATTCCGGAAGCGGGGGTGTCGGCATCCGTCTCGACCGACGCCAACGGCTACGCCGCTCTGAGCATTCCGGCCAAACTGACGCTGTGGTCGCCGGAAAACCCCAAGCTGTACGAGGTGACCATCGCGTCGGACACCGACTCAGTTCGGGAGCGCATCGGATTCCGCACCATTGAGACGAGGGGAACCGACATCCTGCTGAATGGCAAATCGGTGTTCCTGCGAGGGGTCTCGATTCACGAGGAAGCGCCGTTCCGGACCGGCCGGGCCTACAGCCTGGAGGATGCCCGCACGCTGCTGGGCTGGGCCAAGGAGATGGGCTGCAACTTCGTCCGGTTGGCGCACTACCCGCACAACGAGAACATGGTACGCGAAGCCGACCGGCTGGGCCTGATGGTGTGGTCGGAAACCCCGGTGTATTGGACCATCCTGTGGGAGAACCCCGAGACGTTTGCCAACGCCAGCAATCAATTGGCGGAGAGCATCGCGCGGGATAAAAACAGGGCCTCGATTGTGCTGTGGTCGGTGGCCAATGAGACGCCGGTGGGCGAGGCGCGCACGGCGTTTCTGAGGAAGCTGGCGGGGCAGGTGCGCACGTTGGATTCGACGCGCCTGGTGACGGCCGCCCTGCTGCATCACAACGATGGCGGCGCGGCCGAAGGGACCACGGATTTGCTCGACGATCCGCTGGGAGCCGACCTGGATGTGCTGGGCTGCAACGAGTATATCGGCTGGTACGACGGCTTGCCGGATAAACCCGACCACCTGGATTACAAGACCATCTACAACAAGCCTCTGATCATGAGCGAATTCGGCGCGGGCGCGCTCTACGGACTGCATGGCGACCCGCTCACCAGATGGACCGAAGAATACCAGGAGAACGTGTACCGGCATCAGGTCGGGATGTTTAGCCGCATCCCGTTCCTGCGCGGCACAACCCCGTGGGTGCTGATGGATTTCCGCAGCCCCCGCCGCACCCTGCCGGACATCCAGGACTTCTTCAACCGCAAGGGCCTGATTTCCGAGCGCGGCGGCAAGAAGAAGGCGTTCTATGTGATGCGTGAGTTCTACCAGGCCAAGCAGAAAGAGTATCAGTAGGGGCGCGGGAAGACCGCCCCGGCCAAGTAAAGGAGTTGTCGATATGACATGCAAACGTAGTTTGTTGATCCTCGCGGCTTTTGCGCTGGCGGCCCAGCCCGTGCTCGCCAAGCCCAACTTCAGCGGAGATTGGAAGCTGAACGTTGCCAAGAGCAGCTTCGGCCAGATGCCGTCGCCGAACAGCATGACGACCAAGATAACCCACGAAGATCCGAAGCTCACGAGCCACGTCAAGCAGTCCGGCGAGATGGGCGAAATGGAATTCGACGCGAGCTACACCACGGACGGCAAGGAGTGCTCGAACGATATGTTCGGCAATCCTGTGAAGAGCACCTTAAAGTGGGACGGCGACACGCTCTTGATCGACGCCAAGGGGAAGTTCGGAGATAATGACTTCACCATGCTGGACAAGTGGACGCTGTCGGACGACGGTAAGACGCTGACCATCGTCCGGCTCTTCAAGAGCAGCATGGGCGAAGGCGAGCAGAAGCTGGTTTTCGAGAAGCAGTAGGCGGCGCGCCTCAGGTCTACGCCGCCCGCGCTATCCGGCGGTATTCCTCTTCCGAGCCGGCCGGCAGCAGAGCCCATAGGGTGTAGATGCCCAGGGCCGTGCCAAATGGCATGTCCAGCAGGCTGAAGCAGCCCAGAACAATGGCCAACATGCGCGCCCAGGGTTGCCGTTCCAGCAATCCCCAACCGGCCACAATTCCGACTACGGCGCCCGCCAGCAACAGCCCCCCCAAGCCCCTCATCACGCCGTGCACGAAGCCTGGAACACCCGGTGCAAAGAACGGGAATCCGAACCGGAAAATCGACACCAGGAACAAGCCTGGAATCAGGCGAAACGCGGAAATAGCCAGCCAGAATATCCCCAGCAGGCGGACGTGGCCAGCAATCCGGCTTTCGGCCGGCATCAAGGGCACGGCGCCTGCACCTTTGCCGCAACTTGGACAAAAACGCTGGAACTGCTGCATCGCGGTTCCACAACGATCGCAATACATTCTTGTGCCTCCTGGAACGCTACTCCATAGCATACGAGGGTATGGCCGGGTTTGTTCAGGTCAAAGGGGGAAGGACTTGACAACGGGAGCGCCAAATGCGATCAAGAGGCCATGCGCGCATCGATCGTTTGCCTGGTTCTGATGTGTTGGGAAATGCCGGGGCAGCAGCCGGCCGGCCCCGGCATCAGCCGCACGACGCGGCCTGGGCCTCAGGCCGAAGACTGGGTTCTGGCGAACCGGCATCTTCGCGTGGTTCTGCGCTCCGACAATCTGACGTTGTCGGTGGAAGACCTGGCCACGCAAGAGATGTGGGAGGCCGATCCGTGGGAGTCGAGCGCCGGGCGAATCAGCCTGGTAAGTAAGGGCGGCGATGCTCTGTCGGTCAGCCTGGGCGCGGCGGCGCAGAAAGAGATTACGGCTATCCCCGCGGGGGTTGGGCAGAACGGCTACGGGCTGCGAATCTCGCTGGCCAAATTCCGCTCGCGCATGGGTCCCGTGCGCGAGGACCGCAACGTGGACAACGCTCTGGCCGTGGTGCTGCAGGTCTGGCTGGCGCAAGACAGCCCGGAGCTGACGCTGCGAATCGAGGAACTCCACAATAGTTCCGACTACTGGCGAGTGGAAACCATCGAGTGGCCGCTGCGTCTGTTTCCGGTGCGCACATTGTCCGACGACGGGTACATCGTCTTTCCGGACGAACAGGGTTTCCTGATTCCCTCGCGCTTCGATAAGGCGGGGTATTTCCGTTACCTCAATTGGGTGTGGGAGCGGATTGCCGGCCAGGCGATGGTGATCGACCGCGGCTCGATGCCATGGTTCGGGGCGAAGAAAGGCGCAAGCTCGTTCCTGTGCATTATCGAGACGCCCGACGATGTCGCCTACGGTCTGATCGCCAACGATGTCCGCGGGCCAGGGCAACCGGCGGCTCCGGCCTCGGCCATCCCCACGGCCGCCACCGCGCTTTTCACCCCGCGCCTTTCGGCCATTTGGCCGTACTGGCACTCCGTTAAAGGAGAACTGGGTTATGCGCGCGTGGCGCGCTACATCTTCCAACCCCGCGGCGGCTATGTGGAGATGTGCAAGACCTACCGCAAGTACGCCCAGAAGACGGGCAAGTTTGTCACGTTGAAACAGAAGATCGCAGCCAACCCGGAAGTGGAGAAACTCATCGGCGCGGCCAACTTCGAGATACAGGTGGTGGCCAACCGCGCGCTGGCTCCCGAGTACCTGGGACTCTCCGGTCCGGTGTACGACGGTTACCACCAACTCGAGAACAGCTTCGATCAAGTCGCCGAAATCGTGCATGACTTGAAACACAACCTGGGCGTGGACCGCGCCCTCATCCGTATCGCCGGTTGGGGCCGGAAGGGCTACGACAACGACCGGCCCATCGACCAGCTCGAGGTAAACACCGAAGCCGGTGGCGTGGCCAAACTGGTCAAGGCCATCCAGGCCGCGAAGGACGCAGGGTATCTTGCCGGGCTGTTCGATAACTACCGCAACCTGGACCTGAACTCGCCCAGCTACGACGAGAAGTACATCATGCGCGATTCGAACGGCGCGCTGGTCCCCGGCTTTTCATCCGAAGCGGGCCACTCGCAGGAGATTTGCCCGTTGGAGGGCCTGAAACTGTTCCAGCACAACATGGATTACTACACCAGCGTTCTGAAGCCCAACATGATTTTCCTGGACACCATCGGCGGCCTGCCGCTGGTGGAATGCTACGACCCGCGGCATCCACTGACTCGCACCGGGACGCGCGAGCAGAGGCTGAACATCATGCGGGTGGCCACCAGCGCGAAACTCGTGCTGGGAGTGGAGGCACCGCCCCAGGATTGGAGCCTCGCTTTGGTTTCCTACTACGATGAGCACCCCGGCCGGTTGGGCATCGAGGTGCCGCTCTACGGTCTGGTGTATCACGAGTGCGCGCAACTCTACCGGCAGCACAGCAGCCCGTACAACTATGGCATGGAGAACTACGGTTATACCCGTGAGCCATGGCCGTCGAAGTTTTTGCGCAGCCTGCTGTATGGCGATCAGTCGAGCTGGACCGTCTCGAACCGGATGTACTACGCGTGGCGAAAGACGTTCAAGGCCATCGACGATGTGCTCTCGCCGTTGCAGAGGCGGCTGGCGCACGAGGAACTTCTGAACCACCAGATGCTTACGCCCGACCTATTGGTGCAACGCACGGAATTCTCGTCGGGCGTGGAGATTACGGGGAATTCCCGTTCAAGCTGGAAGACGGGACGGAGTTGGCTGCGTATGGGTACCGGGTGAAGGACGCGGCGCCGGGCGGCCGGACGTTTTCCGGGCACGTCGAGACCGATCTGATGTAGGGGCCGGGCATGCCCCAGTGCTGTCCCAATTAGCCGGAAGGGGCCTTGATCGCCATTGAAAACACTGGACGATTTTGGCCCTCAACCGCTTGTTCCCGAACCTGGTTCCCCCCTTCCGGTCG
>JBAWDI010000066.1:0-2479 GCA_049590695.1 Bryobacteraceae bacterium | reverse complement strand
CGACCGGAAGGGGGGAACCAGGTTCGGGAACAAGCGGTTGAGGGCCAAAATCGTCCAGTGTTTTCAATGGCGATCAAGGCCCCTTCCGGCTAATTGGGACAGCACTGGGGCATGCCCGGCCCCTACCGGTCGCGGGGCGTGTTTTCGAGCTTTTGCAATATGGCGGTCTTATGTTCGCTGCCATCCAGGTCCTGGATGATGAGGTGTCTCCTGGTCACCGCGAACCGCATGGGCACGTGCAGGTCCAGCTTCAGCGGCTCATCGGAGACCACCACGTATCGGGCAGTGCCCCCTCGCACCCTATAGATAAACTGGTTCTGAAAAGTGTCGCGGCCGGAAGGGACAGTCCTTCTTGAAACCAATATGCCTTCCTGCCAGACTCGATCATGGGAAGTGGCCGCTATCGTCCACTGGGTAAGACCCAAGAGGGCGATACCAATTAGCATCCCCCGCCTTGTCATCTTGGTACTCCTTGCTACTTCCGATTCTAAACCGTTATCGACGAATCGGCGCTACTATCTTATGGCTATGCGGAGAATCGGCTGGTGGCGGCCCTACTGCATGGTGGTCGGCGGCTTCTTGCGCGGCCGGGAGATGCGCTTCTTGGCGCCGGGTTCCCCGGAGGTCTTGCGTGGCGCGCGGGGGCGTCGCTGAGGCTTGGGCGGGGTCTCGGGAATGGGGATCTCGCCGGTGGCGGTGGGCTGGCCGGGCACCAGGGGCTGCGGCTCGTCCTCCTCTTCTTCCTGGTAGGCCGCGGCGACCGGTTCCGGCTCGGGCGGTGGCGCCGGCGGATGGAATTCGGAGCCCAGGTAGACGATGAGGCCCCTCTCTTCGTCGGCCTGGTTGCGCACCAGGCCTTTATCCTGCGCATAGTTCAACAGCTCGCTGAACTCCTGGAAACCGTATTCGCGCCAATCCAGTTTGGGCTGCTCCTGGTGCACCCATTCGGCCAGTTCGTCGGCCAGCGAGCCGTTGTCCACCTCCAGGCGGTGCGTTTCCAGCACGTCGCGCAGCAGGGGGATGGCCTCCTCGGGCTTGTGACCCGGCTTTTCGGGGGCGCCGCCGCCGCCCTTCATGCGGATCATGTAGCGGCCTTCGCCGCCGGTGACCTCGACAAAGTCGGCCTTCTGCAGCTTCTCGACGAAATCGGTGAATGAGCCGGCGCCGTAAGCCTTCTCGTTGAAGGTGGAGTCGAGCTGCAGCATGGTGGATTTCAGCAGGCCGAGTTGCGGGCGCACTTCGCGCCGCTCCAGCACGCCCAGCGCGCGCTCCACCAGCGGCATGGACTGGGCCAGATCGAGCGCCACGCGCTTGTGCGCCTGGCGCTGCTGCTGTTGCTGATGCTGTTGTGGTTGTTGTTGCGGCGGTTGCTGCTGCGGCTGCTGTTGCTGCGGCTGTTGTTGTTGTTGCTGTTGCTGTTGGTGTCCGGAGCGCGTCCGCGGCTCGTCGATGATGGATTCGTAAGCCACGAACTCGTGGCAGTTCTTCTGGAGAATGGTGCTGGTGAAGGCGCGGCCGCCAACGACGAAGACGCGCTTGTCGTACTGCTTCAGCTTGTTGACCAGCGCGATGAAATCGCTGTCGCCGCTGACGATGGCGAAGGCGTTGATGTGGTCGTGAGTGAAGGCCATCTCGAGCGCGTCGAGGGCCAGGTTGATGTCGGCGCCGTTCTTGTCGCCGCGCGGCGAGGGGTCGCGCTGGACCATCTGCACGGCGTGCTCGGAAAGCGCGCGCGTGGCGGAATCCTGCCTTCCCCAGTTGGCGTAAGCGAACTTGGTGACGATTTCCCCGCGTTCTTTTAGCGCGTCCAGCACGGCCGCCACGTCGAATTCGCGGTGCAGCGTGGATTTGACGCCGATCTCGATATTGTCGAAATCGATGAACACGGCGATCTTGAGTTTTTGTTCCATTTTGAATTCCTTAAATCCGGCCCCGTGTGCGCCGGACCGCGAGGTCCTGCGCGCCTGGAAGGCCGCGGGCCCGCTGGCGGGCAAACCGTCCGCCGGCGGAGTAGCTACGTTCGATAGCCTCATGCGTAGTTTATCCTAATTCAGCGCCGTAGGGGCCGGGCATCCGGCTCCGCACGGACAAGTTGCCCGGCCCCTACAACTCACGGTGTCCGCCGCAAGCGGCCCGCCATGCCGGCGCCGCGCTCGAACTCCTCTTGAAGCTGCCGCGTCCGAAGGTTCTCGCGCATGTGCTCCAGCTTTTGTATGTAGACGGCCAAGGCGCGGTCGATATGCTCGGTGTTGGTCGCCAGAATGTCGCGCCACACATCGTACGACCCCAGCGCGAGACGGGTCATGTCTTCCAGGCCGGGGCCCGCCATCCGCCAGCGCGGGGAGGCGCCCATGCGCTCCGCCACGGTGGCGGCCAGCGCCGTGGATGCCAGTTGCGGAAGGTGCGAGGTGAGCGCCACGACGCGGTCGTGTTCCTCCGCATCGAGGACCACGATGCGCGCGCCGATGCGCTCCAGCCA
>JBAWDI010000065.1:0-3923 GCA_049590695.1 Bryobacteraceae bacterium | reverse complement strand
CGACCGGAAGGGGGGAACCAGGTTCGGGAACAAGCGGTTGAGGGCCAAAATCGTCCAGTGTTTTCAATGGCGATCAAGGCCCCTTCCGGCTAATTGGGACAGCACTGGGGCATGCCCGGCCCCTACTATGCGAATCTGTGTCACGCTATTGGTGTGACAAAGGTGTCGACCAAGAGAATCCGCGTTACCCTCCCCGAGGATGTCGTGGCCGGCGTAGACAGCCTGATCGGCAAGCGCGGGCGGAGCGCGTTCCTCGCCTAAGTAGCTCGCGAGGAGATTCAGAGACGCCGGCAGCGCGAGGCGCTCAGAGCCGCAGCCGGCGCCTGGAAGGATCGGGATCACCCTGAACTGAAGGGCGGCTCAGCCGCTTGGGTGCAGAAGCTGCGCGCCGAATCCGAGACCAGCTCCGCCTGAGCGCCCACACGCCTCGCGGGGGAGTGCGATTGATCGATCGGCCGGTTCAGCATGACGTCGATGTGGAGCCCACGAATTCCCCTGAGTAGCGCCGGGCCCAGGGCAACCATTCGCCGCCGGTGGGGTTGTCCGGAGTGAGAAGAACACCGGCGACAAGATCGCCGGCGCTACGTCTTGCATGTCGCGCACCCCCCCGAATGTTGCTACGATAATTTCACGGCGGCGCGCCGCTGGAGAGGAGAGGATCGGATGGGAACTCGCCCGGATTCCGGCCAGGACCGGCGCACGGTGGTCTCGTGGCTGCTGGGAGGCGGAGTCGCCGCTTCGCTCGCCTCGTTCTTCTATCCCGTGATTCGCTTTGTGAACCCGCCGGCGGTTGCGGAAGCCTCCGTGAATGAGGTGGACGCGGGCAAACTGCAGGACCTCAAGCCCAATTCGGGCAAAATCGTGAGGTTCGGAAGCAAGCCCGCCCTGCTGGTGCGCATTAGCGACACCGAGTGGAAGGCGTTCTCCGCGGTGTGCACGCATTTGAACTGCACCGTCCAATACCGCGAAGCGCGCCGGGACATCTGGTGCGCTTGCCATAACGGCACCTATAATTTGAACGGCCAGGTAATATCGGGGCCTCCTCCCAGGCCGCTCGAGGAGTTCGCCGTGCAGATTCGCGGCGAAGAGGTTTTCATTTCGCGCCGGGCTTAACGGAGAGAACCAACTTGCCTGCGACCGAACCGAAGAACAAAACGCTCGACTGGCTGGATGAGCGGACCGGCTGGCGCATGGTCCGCGATCTGGCGGACCACAAGGTGGTGCCGCTGCACGCCGGCACCGCCTGGTACTACTTCGGCGGCATCACCCTGTTCCTGTTTGGAATCCAGGTGATCACCGGGGTTCTGCTGCTGCTCTACTACCGGCCCACCGTCGCCGAAGCCTTCGACAGCGTGCGCTTCATCATGACCCGCGTGGAGTTCGGGTGGCTCATCCGTTCGATCCATAGCTGGTCGGCCAACCTACTGATCCTGGCGGCCTTCGTGCACATGTTCAGCGTGGTCTTCACGCACGCGTACCGGCGCCCGCGCGAGCTGACTTGGCTGAGCGGCATCGCGCTGCTGGGCCTGATGCTCGGTTTCGGATTCAGCGGGTACCTGCTGCCGTGGAACCAGATTTCGTATTTCGCCACCAAGGTGGGGACCGACATGGCCGCGAGCGTCCCCATCGCCGGTCCGCCCATGGCCCGGTTCCTGCGCGGCGGCGAGGACGTCGGCGCGGCCACGCTCACCCGCTTCTTCGCGTTCCACGTCATGATCCTGCCGCTGATCGCGTTTGGGCTGGTGGGCCTGCATCTCCTGCTGGTCCAGTTCCACGGCATGAGCACACCCAGCGGCGTTCCCGCTTCCCGGCTGGCGCAAATGAAGTTCTTTCCCAATTTCTTCCTGCGCGAGCTGATGATCTGGTACGGCGTGCTGGCGGTTCTCGGCACCCTGGCCGCCATCTTTCCGTGGGAGCTCGGGCAGAAGGCCGACCCGTTTGCCTCGGCCCCGGCGGGCATCCGGCCGGAATGGTATTTCCTAGCGGAGTTCTACACTCTGAAGCTCATCCCCAGCCACGTTTGGTTCTTCGAAGGCGAGCTCCTGGGCCTGCTGGGATTCGGGCTGCTGGCCGCCGGATGGGTAGCGCTGCCGTTCTGGGCCGCCGGCCGCAACGGCGAGCACCGCGCCAAGCTGGTGACGGCCGCGGGTGTCTTCCTCATCTGTTACCTCGCCACCTTCACGATTCTGGGTTACGTCAAATGAGAACGCCTGCCATCGTCTTCTTTCTCTATTGGAGTCTCAGCGGAGGGGTACCTTCCGGGTCCGCGGCGGACTCTTGCATGACCTGCCACTCCGCCATGGAGGAAGGCACCAAGGGTCCGTCCACGCTTATCAAGAACGATGTCCACATCGCCCACGGCCTCAGTTGCGCCGATTGCCATGGGGGCGACCGCACAAGCGACGATCCCAGCGTCGCCATGAGCAAGGCCAAGGGCTTCAAAGGCAAGCCGGCGCGCGCCGCCATTCCGAAATTCTGCGCGAGCTGCCACAGCAATCCCGACTTCATGCGCAAGTTCGCGCCGCGAGAACGCGTCGATCAGTACGAGCTGTACCAGACCAGCGTTCACGGCAAGCGGCTGGCGGCCGGCGATACCAATGTGGCCACCTGCATCGACTGCCACAGCGTC
This sequence comes from Bryobacteraceae bacterium, assembly GCA_049590695.1. Taxonomy (GTDB): domain Bacteria; phylum Acidobacteriota; class Terriglobia; order Bryobacterales; family Bryobacteraceae; genus Fen-178. The sequence goes on along the minus strand of JBAWDI010000065.1, from coordinate 1,294 downwards.
CACGACATCCGGGCGGTCAAGGACACCATGTCCCCGGTCTATCCGCTGAATGTCCCCGAAACCTGCTCGCGCTGCCACTCCGACCAGCAGAAGATGGCCCCCTACAAAATTCCCACCAACCAGTTCGCGGAGTACCGGACCAGCGTGCATTGGGACGCGCTGACCAAGCGAGGCGACCTTTCCGCACCCACGTGCGCGTCGTGCCACGGCAACCATGGCGCCAAGCCGCCGGAGGTGGAATCGGTGGCGGCAGTGTGCGGAACGTGCCACGTGGCGTTCGAAGAGTTGTACCACAAAAGCGTTCACCAGCCGATTTTCTCGGGAGCCGGCGGGGGTGGGGGGTGCGTCGTGTGCCATTCCAATCATGGAATCCACCAACCCTCCACCGCCATGCTGGTTGGCCCCCATGCGGTTTGTTCCGAATGCCACGACGCGGGAACCGCTCCGGCCAAAACCGCCGCGCAGATGGCCGCGTGGATCGACGGGCTGGACCGGGCGCTCGAACAATCCAACGCCGTGCTGACGCGCGCCGAGGAGTCCGGGATGGAAGTCTCCGAAGCGCAAATGCGCCTGGCCGATGGCCGCGAGAACCTGGTGAAGTCCCATCTGGCCCTGCACGCCATGGATCTCAGCGAAATGCGCCAACCCATCGACGCGGGCATGGCCATTGCGAGGCAAACGCTGGAAGCCGGCCAAGCGGCGCTGCGCGAGAGGAATTATCGCCGTTGGGGCCTGGCCGTGTCGGTGCTCTTGATTGGCATCGCGATTCTGGCCATCCGCTTCCTGATCCGGCGCATCGAATCTAACGGAAACCGCGAAGTACGCGGCCCACAACAAGGACCTTTATGAAAACCATCGTCATTGCAACTCTCTCATGGATCGTCTCCGCCGGCCTGCTCCATGCGGGCGCTCCGGAGGGGAAAGAACTGTTTACGGCCAAGTGTCAAGCCTGCCACGGGGCCAACGGCGAGGGCAAGGCCGCCATCGCCAAAATGTTCAATGTCACCATGCCGCCACTGGCTTCGAAAGAAGTGCAGGCCAAGTCGGATGCGGAGTTGAAGAAGGTCATCCTGTCGGGCCAGGGGAAGATGAAGCCCGTCGCCGGAGTCACGGAAAAACAGGCCGGCGACATCGTGGCCTTCGTGAGAACGCTGAAGTAGGAAGGCGCGGTTGGCAGGGTCGAAAAACCCCACCCCCTCATGCCTGCATGCCCGCTGGAAGTGGCCCACCTACTATGCGATAGCCGAGCTTTTGAAGTTCTTTGATCATTCGGGCTGCGCGCGTGCGTTTGGAC
>JBAWDI010000064.1:0-9439 GCA_049590695.1 Bryobacteraceae bacterium | reverse complement strand
GCGCTCGATCCGTGGAGCGACCTTTCAGGTTGCCACGTCGGCGTCCGTGCCGACGTTCTTCGGGGAATGCCGGTAGGAATACCGGCATGGCAGGCGAAACGCCTGCTCCACGGTGCGCCGCGGACCGCCCCACGATTTATTCTGGACACCGCAGCGGCTTATTTAAGTGGCATTGGGCGGAAGCGCCTGCCCCACAAAGGTGGGACAGACGCTTCCGTCTGTCAATCCCCTATGAATGCCCGCCGGCGAAGGCTCTGGCCTGCCGCTCCTGGAGTTCTTGGGGCGTCAGCTCCTCCTGGCGCGTGGCGATGGACCAAACGAAACCGAACGGGTCGCGCACGTGTCCGTAGCGGTCGCCCCAGAATTGGTCGGCGATCGGCATGATCACCTCGCAGCCGGCCGCGACAGCCTGGTTCCAGGTGGCGTCGGCATCGGGCACGTAGAGGTGAAGGTGGACCGGCAAGCGGCCCTGCGCCAGCGGTGGCAGCCCGAATTCGGCGGTGAAATCGTCGTTGAATATCAGCGGGGAATCGCCGATGCGCACTTCGACGTGCATCAGCTTGCCGCCGGGTCCGGGCGAACGGCGGATCTCGGCGGCGTTGAACGCGCGCTGGAGAAAGTCGCTGTAAGCGGCTGCGCCGTTGACGCTGAGATGCGCGGTTAACGAGTGAAAACCGGGCGGAATCGGATTAGCGGGTTTCGGCATGAAGACAGCATATCATTCGTAGTAAACGATGTCGAAACTCTTGGTGACTTCGCCGCGGAACCACTGCCGGACGGCCAGGGTCGCATCGTGAATCTGTTCCTCATGCTGCCCGAAGCAGACGGGGCATTCCTTGAAGTGGCAACCGGCTGTCCGGGGCCTCCTCTCCGCGCTGACGCCGGCATCGCGGGTTTCGGGGCCGGCGGGCTCGTTGGGAACCTGCAACTCTGGCTGCATGGGGCACTCTCCGTATCGGGCGGCGGCCCCGGATTCGCCGAATCTTTTGGAGGGGCCGCGCGCCCTGGTTGGTTATCGATGCCAGACTAGCGCCGAAGCGGCCCCATGAACAAGACCCGCACTGGTAAGCGCCTGCCCGTACACTTTTGATGGAGAAGTACTGTTATCCCTGGGTTACTCGCCCAACAGCTCACGCACCAGCGCCGGCGCGTTGTAGAGCTTGCGCAGCGCTTCGGTCATGGCCGCGGTGTGAACGGCCACCGTGCGGTTGGCGGCGCCGTCGTAGACGAAGTCGCCGATTAGCGATTCGATGTTGCCGTCGAAGACCAGCCCGACGATCTCGGCCTTGGCGTTGATCACCGGCGAGCCCGAGTTGCCGCCCACCACGTCGTTGGTGGTGACGAAGTCGAGCGGAGTCGCCAGGTCCAGCTTGCCGCGGCCCTCCGTGTAACGCGACGGCAGGGCGAACGGCCCTTGGAGATCGAAGCCCAGCGCCTGGTTATAGAGCCCGTAGAACGTGGTCTTGTACGGCGCTTTGGTGCCGTTCATGGGATAGCCTTGCACCTGGCCGTAGGAGAGCCGCAGCGTGAACGTGGCATCGGGATAGGCGCTCTTGCCATAGACCGCGAAGCGCGCCTTGCCGAGCTGCTCGCCGGCCCGCTGCAACACGCTCGAAACGTTGTCCTCGGACCATTTGATGCTCTCGCGCCGCATGGGATCGAGCCGGCGCGCCAGCACGATCATGGGGTCGTCCGAGGCCGCCACGGCCGCTTCGCCGCCATCCACCAGCTTTCTGCGCAGGGCGGGGTCCGCCAGTTTGGTGCCGTCGACCAGCGCCGCGGCGGCTTCCCTGGGGGTGCGCCCGTCCAGCACGATTTTCAGGTATGGATCGTTGGGGCCGAGCTCGGCCAGCGAGTTCTCCAGCGAGCCGGCGAGGCGGGCAATCTCAAACGCCGGATAGAGGGGCGCCGGCGAGAACATGCGGTACTTCAGCGAATCCAGTTGCGACTCGTGATAGCCCTCGAGCCGCTCGCCATCCGGCTTTTTGACCTCGGCCACATACTGCACGAGGGTCATCGCAATGGTGGCGAACTGCGAGTTTACCGTGCGGAAAAGCTGCTCCTGGAAACGCGCCGCCTCCTTCTTCTCGGTTGCGGCGATGGCGTCCCAGGCGCCGCCATAAGCGGCCTTCCACTGGGCGTTGCCCATCACCTGGGCCTGGAACTCTTCCTCCTCCTTGTGCTGCTTGGCCATGATGGCGGCGTCCAGCAATCCCTTGTAGCGGCCCTCCGAGAGTTTCAAGCTGTTCTCGAGGCCGAAGATCATGGTGGCCGCCTGGCGGGCCTGCTCGGGGCCCAGCGCCGAGTACTGGTTCAGCACCGCAATGCGGCTCTTGAGTACCTGGATGGTGGGCGGTTCGCTTACATCGCGCAGAAACTCGAGTTGCGCCATGGTATCCGCCCGCGCCGTGGAGCCGGGATTGCCGGCGACGAACACCAGTTCGTTGTCGGCGGCGCCCTGGGGATTCCATTTCAGATAGTCCTTGGTATCGAGGGGCTTGCCGTTCTCGTAGACCCGGAACAACGCCATGTCGAGGTCGTAGCGCGGATAGGTGAAGTTGTCGGGATCGCCGCCGAAGAAAGCGATCTGCTCCTCGGGCGCAAACACCAGCCGCACGTCGTTGTACTTCTTGTATCGGTAGAGCCAGTATTCCCCGCCGTGATACAGCGTGACCACATCGGAGCGAAGGCCGGTCTTCTGCTGGCTCTCGCGCTCGATTCCGGCGATCGCCGCCTTGCGCGCGGCAAATTCTTCCTCGGCCGTTTTGGCGGTTTTCACCGCCGACAACACGCGCGCGGTGACGTTCTCCATGGAAACCAGCACGTCGACTTCGAGGTCCGGCGACTTCATCTCCTGGCCGGGCGTGGCCGCGTAGAACCCGTCCTGGATGTAATCGTGCTCTTTGGTCGAGTTCTTTTGCAACTGGCCGCGCGCCACGTGATGGTTGGTCAGCAGCAGGCCGTGCGCGCTGACGAACGATCCCGATCCGCCGTCGTTCAAGCGAACCGAAGACAGGCGGACATGATCGAGCCACTCCTTGGTCGGCGTAAAGCGATACTTTTCCTGCAACTGCTTGAGCGGCGGATTGTCGAAGGTCCACATGCCCTCGTCGGCGCGGGAGGGAATGCCGGCCAGAAACGCGCCGCACGCCACCAGGGCGGCCAGGGACCGGAGAGAGTAAGGTCGATTCATTGAAAGAGGCTCCCACCCCTTTATACCGGATTTCCGCGCAAAGGGAATTGCCGAGATCCCTCCAGCCATGGAACCGCTGGTACTTCCCTTGGTTATGACCCTACCAGTCCGGCGCTGGAACCTCTAGGGCTTGTTCCTATCCCGCCGGCAGCCGATGATGGAATCGATGACGCAGGTCACTCCATTCACGAATTGCCGGGCCTTCAGGGCTTCCAGCCTGCTGAAGCGCGGCCTACGGGCCGTCGCCGATTGCATACGGCCGGACAACCCGCGGCCGGCGCACAGCGACCGTCGTGCCGAACCCAGACTGAAGGTTGGTTTCGACGTCAGTCTCTCCGGCGAGTTCGGTTGGCGCGGGGCTCGCGGACTGGACCTCCACAACTCCGGCGCCTTGATCCTGGCCACGCGGCCGTTGGCGCCCGAGTCGATGGTTTTCGTCCATGTGAAGAGTTTCGGGCTGATGGGTTTTGCGAAAGTCCGGCACTGCACCGCGCGGGGGGTGAACCGCTATGCCATCGGAGTGGAGTTCCCCAAGCCGCTGATGAGGGACGAGATAGGCACCTGGGAGTTCCACCGCATTCGCCAGAACGACACCGGCTGGTCGGTGGAACTGGAAACTTCCATGAACCTCGGCACGACCGCTCGCGCCGCGTAGGGGCAGGGCAGTCCCGGCCCGTCACGGTTTGCGGTGAAAGAACTTCTTCTGAAGGTCGGGCCAGAACTCCGACGTGACGTTGCCGATGACGCCGCCCAGCAGGCTGGTGTACAAGCGGCCGGCCATCACCGTGCCTCTGACGCTGGCGGAAGGATAGTAGAGATTCGACGCCGCGATCCCCATCATCATGCCACCCACGCCGGAAGAATTGAAGGCTGAGCGGCCGGAGTCCGTTCGCGCGACGGCAACCCGGCTGACCGAGTAAGCCACACGCTTCAGGATCCCGGTCGCAGGCCCCTTGCGGTAATACCGGGGATCCTGGTGCAACAGGTTGGCCAGCAGGCCCGCGCTGAAGAAGTTCTGCGTCCCGAAATCGGCGAAGGCGGCGCCCACCCGGTCGCCGTATGCCGCGCCACCCTCTCCGTACTTCGGAGTCTGGTCGCCCCTTTGCGAAAACCCCGCTGCCATCACAACGCTGGCGAAATTGAACGGGTCGACGGTCTCTTTCCAGGCCAAGTCCCACTTCTGTCTGGGGGTGAGCGGCGCAACCGGGATGCTCGAATCCCTCACGGTTTGGTAATCCGGCATCACCCCGAGAATCCGTTCTTCATTGAAGGGGTTTGCCGGAACAACGTTGACCAGCAGTGGCTCGCTCGAATCGGCCGGAGCCTGTGCCCGCGCGCCGAAGCCGGCCAGCAGGCAACCCACAACCGCCGCCGAGGCGGCGCTTCGTCCCGCGAGTACACGCATCCCACAGTATGATCGGCAGACCACGCGAAAGAGATGACGCCAGCGTACGAACCCGCCGTTACCGCATGACTCGAAAGGGCCATCCGGCCCCTGGCCCCCGGTTACGGCCCGGCGATGCGCACCAGCCTGGGCGGCCGGGCGTCCGGTTCCACCAGCCAAACGGCCCGGCCGGGATAGTAGCGTTCCAGTTTCGGGTCTTCGTCCGCGCCCAGGTCCAGGGCCCAGACCACCGGGGCGCCGTCAATGTCGGCGGCATTATGGACCCACTCGCGAAACACGTGTTGCGGGCCGTAACGAACGAACACCAGTTGCTTGCCGGGAGCCTCAGCCAGGCGCTGGCTGATGGAAATCCGCCCTTCCGAGTCGCCATAGTTGATAAAGTCCCAGGTCTCGTAGCGCCCCATCGCCAGCAAGAGGTTCTCACTGCCAAACAAGTGGATGCCATACCAGAAAAGGAAGTGCGCGGCACAGAGGAATACCAGCAGCCGAGCCGGGAACTGGCCCACCAGGAATCCACGGACCTTTAGCCGGCTCAGCCGCTCCAGACCCGTCACGCCCATGAGCACCAGCAGGCACGTGGCGGCGGCGACGTATTGGGGGAAGAAGTACGGATAGAAATTGGTCCCGAGACCGAAAACCAGCAGGGTGATCAGAACCCAGGCGAATCGGTACTCCCGGAGTGCCACAAGAAAGGCCGGCAGCGCCAGGTAAAGCGGCGCCAGGAGGAAGAACCGCAAAAACAGCGCGTGGCTCCCCAGGCGCTCGAAATACCTGGCCGGGGTGTCTGCGTCTTCCCCATGCGCTTGCGCTTGTCCTTCATAGGTGAGCCGTTGTTGCGCGGTCAGCTCCCGGTGAGGGGTTGGATTGGGCTGGAAAGTGAAAGTGGTGGGCACGCCGTATTGATAGCGGCTGAGGGCATAGGGGATGGTGGTCCAACTACCGGTGACCTCGCGGTTCTGGAGCAGCGTCAGGCCGATGGCCGGCAGCACCACCAGCGCCGCCACCGCCGCCGCTTTCAACAGTCTGCTCCGTTGGCTGGGTTCGCCGAGCGCCGGCAGAAAGAACAGGATCACGCTCAAGAGCAGAAAAATGGATTCATACGGCCGGGTGAGCAGATGGATCGCCAGGCCGAGGCCCAACCAGACCGCGTCGCGCGTGCGGGGCTGGTTGCGCAGCCGGGGCAGCGCCCCAAACACCAGGCAGCCGGCCGTAGCGGCGACTGCGCCGCCCCAATAGATGTTCATCCACTCACTGAGAGGACCGAATTCCATTACGGCCACGAGGCCTCCCACCAGCGCCCACCCCGGAGTGGTCCAGCCCCGCAGCATCCAATAGCACAGCGAGCAGAGGGCCGCCACGGAAAGAACCACGCCGGCCCAGGGATGGCCGAGGATCGTCCACCCGACCGCCAGCGCCAGACCTTGGCCGAGCGGATAGATGGAGCTGTAACTGGGATACTGGATGACAAAGACCGTTTCGAAGAACCGGGCGAGCGCATGCGGCGGATTGGCCAGGCGCAAGTGCCGCAAGGTATCGGCGAGAAGCAGGTAGCTGAAGCTGTCGGCGCCGGCCGGCGTGGGAACGGGGTGCCGCGTGAGGAGCAACAGCCGGAGCGCCACGGGCAGGGCCGCCAGCAGCAGCATCGACCAGCCGGTATGGGCCGCCAGCCTTTGAAAGGCAGGCTCAACGCGCGCCCGCAGCAGCACGAGTGAAACCAGCAGCGCCGCCAGCGCGAACTCGATGAAGTCGCCGGCGCCGAAGCCGATCGGATTGTGAAGCGGCAGAAAAGAGCGAAAAAAGTCGAAGAGAAACATGCCAGCCCAGAGTCCGAATTCCTAATATACTAGGCCCGGTACGATTCGATCCGTGCTAGACACGGCGCCCTTACTATTCGCCGGGCAACCGCGCCTCATTAGCCGGCCTTCTTCTTCGACTCCGGCCGGCTCCCGCTCCGTTCGTTCAGCGCTTGCCTGAGCAATGTCTTGATTACCGCTTGCCGGCTGACGTTGAGGCGGGCGGCCCGCTCATCCAGTTCCCGCAGCATGCCGTGGGTCAGGTCTACGTTGACGCGGTGGAGCGGCCTGACCACCGTGAACTTGTTGGTGAAGTACGCGGAAACATCCTCGCCCCGCGATGCCATCTCCGCAATCTCGTCGGCCGTGGGTATTGTCCTAGACGTTTTTGGCATAGCTTTGCGCTTCCTGCGTAGTCGCCTTCCAGGCCGTGACCAGATGGTAGTATTCGCCTTCGGAGTCACGCCTGACCTCAAAGATGACGGAACAGAGGCGGCCGCGGCACCACCCGATGGCGCGAAACTGTTCCGGATTGTCGCTCTCTTGGTCGACCACGTACACCTGGTCGAAGATCTCCCGCGCCTCTCTCAGGCTGACGCCATGTTTCTGTTTGACGTCCCGGCTCTTCTCGCGTTCGAAGTCGAAGCGCATGGCCCAATATAACTGTTATATCATTCCTTGGTGCGTGGCTGGATAACCCGCAAGAGTTCCTTGACTCTCAACGTGACAGTTCCGGACGCGGTGTACCAGCAGGTGGCCGAACTGGCGGCGCGCCAGCAGCGAACGCTTCCTGGCCGCGCTGGCCAAGGTTCCCGCAGCCGAACCCGCCCCGGAAGATCGGCTCTAATGCAGCGTCCCGGAAATAGCTGTGCCTTTAAGCTGGGGTGCCTCTTACTGAAGTTGCGATACCGCGCGCTCCCGCGGCCGGACTTGCGATTTTTGCTTTGCTCTGCCGGCTACGCGGCCTGCGGTAAACAGATGGGGCATCCTAAGTTAATAACGGTGAGAACTTCGCGGCGGCTGGCGCACTTCCATACGTTAGTGGAGGTTATTTCATGTTCTTACCTATCGACAGCGACGCACCGGCGGCCGACCTGGCGCGGTTTGACGATGAATGGACGAAGACCTCGGTCCCGGCAGAGGATATGTACAGCGACATTCCGGATGGGAGCTACGATGCCGTCATCGAAGGAGCGCGCGTAACGGAAACTACCTCAAGCGCACGCCCGGTAGTCATTTGGAAACTGCGCATCCAAGGGCCGCAGGCAGTGAACCGCGTTGTGACGAAGAATCGAGTGATCACCGACAATACTCTCGGATACCTCAGAGAAGACCTGGAGAAGTGCGGGTTGCAGGTATCGCGCCTTTCCGAGTTGCCCGCCCGCTTGGGAGAATTGGTGGATCGTCCCGTTGGCCTCGATAAGCGCACCAAGGACGGACGGACCAATTTCTACTTCCGCTGGGGGTCCAATCGAACCAGCCAAAGTGGTTCGGACGACGTACCATTCTAGACATAGGCCTCGGTTCCCACTAGAACCCCGTCTGCTCCGTGCGCGCGATGATCTCGTCTTGCAGGGCGGTGGTGAGGTCGCAGAAGTAATCGCTGTAGCCGGCTACGCGCACGATCAGGTCGCGATGGCACTCGGGATGCGCTTGCGCCTCGCGCAGCGTCTCCGCCGTCACTACGTTGAACTGGATGTGATGGCCATCCAGCTAGAAGTAGGCGCGCACCAGGTGCGCCAGGTTGTCGAGGCCCTCTTCGCCCTCGACGGTCCGGGGCGTGAACTTCTGGTTCAACAGGGTGCCGCCGGTGCGGGCGTGGTCCATCTTGGAGGCCGATTTGATGACCGCCGTCGGGCCGCGGCGGTCGGCGCCTTGAACCGGCGAAATGCCGTCGGAGAGCGGCTCCCAGGCCTTGCGGCCGTCGGGGGTCGCGCCGGTCACGGAGCCGAAATAGACGTGGCAGGTGGTGGAAAGATAGTTCACTCGGTAGGCGCCGCCCCTGGTGTTGGGGCGTCCATTGACCTCCTCGAAGAACGCGTCGAAGACCTGCGCCAGAATGGCGTCGGCGTAGTCGTCGTCGTTGCCGTACTTGGGAGTCTTGTTCCACAACATCAGGCGCGTGCTTTCCCGGCCGTCGAAATTGGCGGCGAGCGCTTCCAGCAGATCGGTCATCGTCAGCGTGTTGCGATCGAAAACGTGGTACCGGATAGCGGCGAGGCTATCCGTACACGTGCCGGGGGCAACCGCCATGATGTAAGTGGAATTGTAGCGCGGGCCGCCATCGTGGTAGTCCTTCCCTTTGGCAATGCAATCCTCGACCAGGAGCGAGAGGAATGGCGCCGGCATGTGGCGCGCGTAGAGCCGCTCAATGACGTTGTTGCCGCGGATCTTGATATCGATGAAGTGATGCATCTGGCTACGAAATGCCGCGAACACTTCGTCGTAGGTTTGGAATTGGCGCGGATCTCCGGTCTCGATTCCGATCTGCTTGCCGGTGCGCGGGTCGAGGCCGTTGTTGAGCGCAATTTCGAGCACCTTGGGCAAGTTGAAGTACCCCGTCAGGATGTAGGCTTCCTTGCCGAACGCGCCGGTTTCGACGCAGCCGGAAGTGCCGCCGGCGCGCGCGTCCTCGATGGACTTGCCCTGGCGGAGCAGCTCTTCCACCACCATATCGGCGTTGAAAATCGACGGTTGGCCCCAACCTTGGCGGACAATTTCGAGGCCCCGCTTCAGAAACTGGTCGGGGCTCTTCCTACTTAGTTGCAGGTTGGAGGAAGGCTGCAAGAGGCGCATCTCATCGATCACGTCGAGGATGAGATACGTGAGGTCGTTCACCGCGGAGGAGCCATCCGCCTTGAGTCCGCCGGTATTGATGTTGCAGAAGTCCGTGTAAGTGCCGCTCTCGGCCGCGGTGACGCCTACCTTGGGCGGCGCGGGCTGGTTGTTGAACTTCACCCAGAAACACTCGAGCAGCTCCCGCGCCTGTTCCCGGGTGAGCGAGCCGGCGTCGATTTCGCGCTGGTAGAACGGATACAAATGCTGGTC
>JBAWDI010000063.1:0-2984 GCA_049590695.1 Bryobacteraceae bacterium | reverse complement strand
GGATACGGGACTGTCTCTGGAAGTTGAAAAGCTGATCCGGCAGGCGCGGCGGAGCGGCGAGCCGGCGCGGCGGGAGCGCGTGCCCTGCGAACACGAGGGCATCTCCGGCGAGTGGAACGTGGAGGTGGTGCCGTTGCGCGCCGGCCGAAGGCGGTCGACGCTGGTCCTTTTCGAACCCGTGCCGGGCGCCGCCGGACGCCAGGCCGAACCGCCGGATGCACTTCCGAAAGGCACTCTCCGGGACCGCCAGATTTGGAGGCTGAAACATCAACTGGCCGACGCCAGGCGGCGGTTGCTCTCGGTGATCGAAGAGCGGCAGACATCCCGGGAAGAAAGCCAGAACACCACCGAGGAGGCGCTTTCGGCCAACGAGGAGCTGCAAAGCCTCAACGAGGAACTGGAGACCACCAAGGAAGAGTTGCAATCCACCAACCAGGAACTGATCTCGGTCAACGACGAGCTGGAGGCCAAGAACGCGGCGCTCACGCAGGCGCGCGATTTCGCCATGTCCATCGTCGAAACCGTTCGGCAGCCCTTGCTGGTGCTGGATACCCAGTTACGGATCAGGATGGCCAACCAGGCTTTCTGCCGGGCGTTTCAAGTGCCGGCACCGGAAGCCGAGGGCCAAGTGGTCTATGCGCTATCGGGCGGCAGTTGGGACTCTCCCGGCCTGCGGGATTCGCTCGACAGCCTGCTACAGGGCGGCACCTCGTTCCCGGACTTGGAAGTCGAGCGGGATCTTCCAACGGTTGGGCACAGGACCCTCGTGTTGGGGGGCTGCCGCATCCATCATCTCGGCATGATCCTGCTGGCGGTGGACGACATTACCGAGCGCCGGCTGGCCCAGGATGCCCTCCACAGAAGCGAGGAGCATGTTCGCCAGTCCCAGAAGATGGAGGCCGTCGGCAGGCTGGCCGGCGGCATCGCGCACGACTTCAATAACCTGCTCACGGCCGTCATCGGCTACAGCGACCTGCTTCAGGATACGCTGGCCGGCAACCAGCCCGCCATCCAGCAGGTGCTGGAAATCAAGACCGCCGGCGAGAAGGCGGCCGCACTCACGCAGCAGTTACTGTCGTTCAGCCGGCGGCAGGTGCTGCAACCCAAGGTACTGGACCTGAATGTCATCGTCGGGGACTTCGAGAGAATGCTGCGCCGTCTGGTCGGTGAGCGGATCAAGGTGGTTGTCAATTGCGCGCCCGGCCTCTGGCAAGTGAGGGCCGACCCCGGCGAAATCGGCCGCGCCATCATGAACCTTGCTTTGAACGCCAGAGATGCCATGCCGGAGGGCGGCACGCTGGCCATTGAGACGGCCAACGCGATGCTGACGGAGACCGATGCCCCCGGGCAGGACCTGGCGCCGGGCCGCTACGTGACGATGGCCGTCCGCGACTCCGGGGTCGGCATGGACGCGGAAATGCAGGCCCACATCTTCGAGTTGTTCTTCACCACCAAGGAGACCGGCAAAGGAACGGGCCTGGGGCTGGCCACGGTTCTGGGGATCGTCGAGCAATGCGGAGGCGCGATTCGTTGCCGGTCCGAACTGGGCCATGGGACCACCTTCCAGATCTTCCTGCCGGCGGTGGCCGAGGCGCTGGACAAAGGGGCGGGGCCGGCCGGAGGCCTCGCCAACGCGCCGAAGGGCTCCGAGGTCGTTCTCATGGTGGAGGATGAGGACTCGGTCCGCAAGCTAGGCCGAACGATTCTGGAGGCCAGCGGGTACGTGGTTCTCGACGCCCGCAATGGACGCGAAGGTCTGGCGTTGTGCGAAATTCACCCAGGCCCCATCGATCTGCTGGTGACCGATGTGGTGATGCCGGAACTCGGTGGACGCGAACTGGTCCAAGGCGCCCTCAAGCTGCGGCCTGGCATCAAGGTCATTTTCCTGTCCGGTCACACGCAGGACGTCGTCTTGAAGGAGGGCGTCAAGAAGGGGACCGCGTTCCTCAGAAAGCCTTTTTCGCCCGTCGAACTGGCGCAAAAAGTGCGCGAAGTGTTGGATAAGTAGCGCCGGGCATGCCCGGCCCATGTCCTAGCCCGCGACGATCAGCTCGATGCCTTCCTTGCGGCCCAGGTTGCGCGAGTACTTCTTGTCGGTCGCGTTGTTCCAGTGCTCGTGTGCGCCGAGGCTGGCCAGCACGCCGGTCTTATCGGGATTGTAGACCGTTCCGGACGGCGGCTTATTGGCCTGCGCGGCTTCGTGCAGGTAATTGTCCGCGTTGCCGCGGAGCTGGGTCGCGCGCGGCTCGCTCCTCAGAACGTCGATCCCCACGGAGTCGATCGCCACGGGGTCCTGCGACGCCATCAGGCTGGAAGCCCAGTGGTCGCCGAAGGAGGCCCACTTGAAGACGTTGCCTTCATTCTGCTCGGCGGTGTACAGGCCGTCCAGCACGTAGAGCATGGTCTTGCCGCCCAGTTGCCGGTGGCCCATGAGTTCCACGAGGGGGTTGTAGGAGCCCACTGGCTGAGTGCGCATGACGCTATTATGCAGCGTCCTGGGCGACCAGCCGCCGCCCGCGTCGGGGAAATAGACGGAGCCGAAGTGGTTCTTGCCGATCAGCGTCACGCCGGCCATTCCGTGCGGCCGCAGCAGCGCCATGTTGATCATGTACTTGGCCGCGTTCACCTGCCCGGACAGATAGGCCGCCGGCAAATCCGCCTTGGCGAATTGAATCGGGTTCGACATGTCGGGCGTGGCGGAGAGCCGCCCGCCCTCGTCGAAGTCGGTGCCCACGAGGAATTTCACCGCCTGAAACTGCTTATTGGTACTGGCCTTGATTCTGTCGGAAATGGGCTTGCCGACATTGCGCCCGCCGGTGACATCGTAGATCATGATATCTTCGCCGCGCACCCCGCCCGCTTCGATCAGTTGGGTCACCAGGGCTTCGACGGCTTGCGGGCTCGGCAACCCATTCAGCGGTCCCCTGGGCATGCCGCCGCCCCGAGCACCCGCGGGACGTTCGCCGCCCCGGTCTCCACCGCCC
>JBAWDI010000062.1:0-1589 GCA_049590695.1 Bryobacteraceae bacterium | reverse complement strand
GCGGCAGGTTCGCACTGCCCGGAGTAAGATAGAGATGGAGGCGGCTACTTACTATGTCGACGGAAGTGCAGCAGATTCTGACTGCGGTCCGCGCCCTCAGCTCGAAGGAGCGGCAGGAGTTGGCCATGGTCCTCGAACGGGAGGCACTCGTCTCGCCGGTGCGGCCAAACCAAGGTCTGATTCTCGCCGTTCGCGGCAAGTACGCCCACGTTCCCACGAGCAGCGACGCGTTTATGGCTCGCAAGCACGAGGACCTAGCCTCGGAGAACTGAGTCTGTGATCTTCGTGCTCGATGCCAGCGCAATGATTGCATACCTCCGAGATGAGCCAGGCGCCGGCCGCGTAACGGAAGCGCTATTGGACCCGGACGGCCAGTGCATCGCCCACGTGCTGAACTGGTGTGAGGTGTTCTACGATTTCCACCGGGCGAGCGGGCCGAAAGACGCACTCGGGGCCGTGGAGGATCTGGCACGGGTTGGGGTCGCCGAGAACGCCGAAATTGGCACGGAATTCTGGCAGGCGGTGGGAGCGCTCAAAGCGATACACAGGCGGGTCTCGCTTGCCGATTGTTTCGCGGTGGCCCTCGCCAACAAGCTTGGTGCTACAGTTTTGACCGCCGATCACCACGAGTTCGACGCGCTGGCGGACCGAGGTGTCTGCGCCGTTGGGTTCATTCGCTGATCGTTGCCGGTTGCTAACCGCCACCAAAAACCGCAGTCTAAAAGACAGCCGGGATGGAGCTGACCGACTCAGCCATTGTCACCAAGGCGCGTCTGGGCGACGCCGACGCCTTTCGGGCGCTGGTGGAGCGTCACAGCCGTCCTCTGTTCCGCCTGGCGTTTCGTATGACGGGCAACCAACAGGACGCCGAGGACGTGGTGCAGGAGAGCTTTCTCCGCGCCTGGCGGCAGCTCGGCAGGTTCGATGAGCGGGCGAGCTTCGGAACCTGGCTGTACCGGATCGCCACCAACTGCTCGCTCGATGCGATCCGTTCCCGGAAGCGGCGTTCCGCCGATTCCGAGGTGGAAGATCCGTTACTCGCGCTGCCTGCCGGCGATCCGACGCCGGAGCGCGTGGCCATGAGCGGCGAAGTCCGCGAGCGTGTCGCCGAAGCCATGGAGGAGCTGAGCGCCTCAGAGCGGACCGCCTTCGTGCTCCGGCATTTCGAAGGCATGCGCATTGAAGATGTCAGCCGCGTTCTGGGGTGCCAACCCGGCGCGGCCAAACACAGCGTGTTCCGCGCCGTGCAGAAATTGCGGCGGGCGCTGGAACCTTTGGTGAGCGGGGCAAGATGAACCACCTGAGCGAAGAGCAACTGATTCTGAATTACTACGGCGAAGAGGAGGATGCCCTCGCCGCTGAGCGGCATCTCGGCGAATGCGAGGCGTGCCGCGCGCTCTATGGCTCACTGCAGCGAACGCTGAACGTGGTGGATGCTCTGCCCGTTCCGGAGCCCGGCGCGGAGTACGGCGAGCAAGTCTGGAAGCGCATTGAACACAGTTTGCCGGCGCGGCGCGGCGTCCGCTGGGTGTGGTCTCTGCCGGCTCCCTGGCGATGGGCCGCGGCTGGCGCGGCTTTCGCGGCACTGT
>JBAWDI010000061.1:0-3415 GCA_049590695.1 Bryobacteraceae bacterium | reverse complement strand
ACCGTTGCCACAGCCGGCGTGGGCGCAACCGGCGCGGGCGCGGGCGCGGGCAGAGCCGCCTGCTTGGCGCCCACCGCTGCCGCGTAGATCGAGCCATTGCCCGCCACTGCCACCGCCGTCACTTCCCGTTTGGGAGTCTGGTAGAGCACGAAACCCTCGCCGGCCGGCGATACCCGCATCACCAGCCCGCCAGGTTCGGTCCCGATGATGGCGTTGCCGCTCGCGTCGATGGTCATCGAGCGCACATGCG
This sequence comes from Bryobacteraceae bacterium, assembly GCA_049590695.1. GTDB lineage: Bacteria > Acidobacteriota > Terriglobia > Bryobacterales > Bryobacteraceae > Fen-178. Next base: position 3,165 of record JBAWDI010000061.1, on the reverse strand, counting down.
TCTCATCGCTCTTGAAGAACATGCTGCCTTTGCCGTCGGGCGCAACGCGATGGATCTCGCCCGGATCGCCCGTGGCCACCAACAGGTTTCCCTGGCTATCGAACGCCAGCGCCCAGATATATTTCGACTTGGGATCGTAGAACACCTCCGGCTTGCCGTTGCCGGCGATGCGATAGACTTTGCCATCGGGCGTTGTGGCCGCGTAAACCCGGTCCTTGGAATCGACGGCGATGGCGTGGATCTCCAGCGCGTCCAGGTCCGCCAGCAGCTTGCCCTTGCCATCCGGCGGGATGCGGTAGAGCTTGGCGCCGTTGCCGCCGCCGGCGTAGAGGTTGCCCTTGGAATCCCGCGCCAGCGCCCAAAGGTAGGCGGAAGAGGTATCGAACAGTTCCCGCGAGAGCGGCGCCAGGGTAAGCTGGCCATCGCTGCGCAGCGAGAGGTTCTTGACGATGCCCTTCTCGAAATCCGCGAACTCCCCCTGCGACCACGTGCGCGTTTGCCCGGCGAAAAGCGCGGAAGCGAGCAGGCACAGCACCGCTCCTTGCCCTACCGAGCCGCGCCAAACGACATTGCCTCCAAATCCGCTCTGCCCTCGTTTTTTCACGATTCTCCGCTTCCTCCGCGTCCTCAGGTCTTGACTTTATTCTTCCCTTCTTCCTCTCTGCGTTTTTCTCTGCGTCTCCGCGACTCCGCGTCGGAAAAGGAATCTCCTGTCGTCGCTCACTTCACGTGGATGCGCAGCGAGTAGCTGCCGCTCACTACGTAATCGAACGGCAGGGCCATCTGCTCCGTCGCCGTCTCCGGCGACGTGAACAGCGAGCGGTTCGACGCCCGCCCCGCCTGCATCACGTTCAGCACCGAGGCCGGCAGGCTCGGCAGCGTCTTGTCCTCGTAATATGCCGTGGGGCTCGCCTCCACCAGCGAGACGTACAACTTGTTGTTGGTGCGCTCCTGGTTGAGCAGCGAGACCGTCCCCGGCAGGTCGATAAACCGGTTCATCGCTCCCGCTATGTTCTGCATGCGGTTCACCGTGTCGGCGTCGCTGAGCAAGATGCGGTGATCGCCCTTGGCCAGGCCGATCGGAATCCTCACCTTGAATTCGCGCTGCAGCGGCTCGCCGCGATACGGCCGCAGGAAGACCTTCACCGGGACTTCGTCGCCCGCCTGCACCTCTGGATTCGCCACCCAGGCGTTCTCGATAGTGGCTACGCGGCGCTCCGGCAGCAGGTCCACCGTCACGCTGACCCGTGTCACGTCGGGAGGGTTCACGTTGTTCAGGTAGAGCCGGTTGAGCTTGTCGCCAAACCAGCCCGCCAGCGCCAGCGGCGCGGGCATGGGCAGGTCGCCGGAAGCCTGCATGGTGGAGAGCGATACGTTCCGCTGGCCGCTCAGTTCCACCTTCCCGTTCAGGCGGTAGGTGGCTTCATCCACGAATTCGTTGAGGCCGGAAATGGAATTGTAGAGCGTCAGCATCATCAGATAGGGCGTCCACTTCTGCTGCACGAATATGTTGAAGTGGAAATCCTTCTCGCCGCGGACGGCCTCCGCCGCATCGAGCGACCGCACCTTCATGGTCACCGGGATCATGTCCGACCGCGCTCCCAACACGCCCATAATGCCGCTATGGCGGTCCTGGTGGAGCGATCCCACGATGCCCGTGGCGTTGGCGAACTTGTTGGGCTGGTAAGACGAGGAGAGCGTCATCAGCACGTCGCCCTTGCTCATGGGCATATCGACCGGGCCGAGATTGAAGAACGAGTGCCCGAAGGCCAGCACCCGCTTGCCGTCGTTATACGTCACGGTTCCCAGGCCGGTGACGCTCATGTCGCCATCCACCAGCACGCCCGCCACGGCTTCTCCGGGGTTCAGCGAATGCTCCCAGCCGGCCACGGGCTGGTTGGTATGGAGCGCGCTGCCCGCTCCTCCACCCTGCGCCATGGTGATGCCAAGCTGCTGGAACATGGGACCGAATTCGCGCAATGTGCTCTCGGTGAAACCCGAGAACACCAGCGGCGCCTCGATGGGAACCATCATGGGCGAAGCTCCCGCCGCCACCGCCTGTCCCAGCAACTCGCCGGGAACGGATACTTCGGGGCCGCGCGCCTGCACTTTATCGGGCGTGCGCGCATCCTCCGGCCGGGAGTGGTCGAAATCGTTGATCTCCAGCATCAGCTCGATGGGCGTGATCCCGCAGATGGCGTCCGGAGAGAACACGCTCAGCCGCAGCGCCACCGCGCCGATCAGCTTCCCGCCGACATACACCGGGCTGCCGCTCATGCCGCCCGCCACGTTGGTGCGGATGGCCTTGCCTCCCAGTTTGGCCAGGATGATATCCTGCCTCGGTCCCCAGGCGTTCTTCCACAAGCCGACAATCTCCACGGGAACCGGCTCGGCCTCCGTGCCTTGAAAGACGGTCCAGGCCGTGCCCTTCATGCCGGGCTTGATTTCGCCCAGCCGCATGATTTCGACCTTGCCGGCCACGGGGCGTGCAAGGGGCGCATCCCCCGCGTAGACGGGCAGCGCAACGGCCGCGAAGCCCAACAGGATCGCGGCATTCCTTACGTTCATGGGGTCAACAGCTCCAGTTGGTTCTATTGTACTATGCGCCTCGCCGAAGCCGAACACGAGGTGGAAGTTCGGCCGCGCCTCCAATATCATATGAGTGATGGGCATTGACGACAGCTTGGTCCGGGAGATCGTCCGCCGCCTGCTGGGTGTCGCCCATCCGGACCGGATCATCCTCTTCGGCTCCGCGGCCACCAGCGAAATGACCCGCGACAGCGATATCGACTTGCTCGTCGTCGCCCCGGCGCCTTCCAACACTCTGGATGAGCGAGTGAAACTCTACCAGGCGCTCCGCGGCCTCGGCTTTCCGTTCGATGTCTTCGTCATCGGCACCGAGCGTTTCGAGGAAACCAAGAACATCTTCGGCGGAATCGCCTATCCGGCCAACAAGTACGGGCGTGTCATTTATGAAGCTGCCTGACGAAGCCCTGGTATTGCTGGTCCGGCAATAGATCGCCAAAGCCGAGGTCAACTACCGAACCGCCGAGCGCCTTGTAGGCGACGACCAACCGATCCGAGAGTCGATCGCGTTTCATTGCCAGCAGGCGGCCGAGAAGTACCTGAAGGCGTTCCTGGTATGGCGGAATGTGGAGTTTCCAA
>JBAWDI010000060.1:0-5191 GCA_049590695.1 Bryobacteraceae bacterium | reverse complement strand
GGATACGGGCCGGCGGCGGCAAGCGCCGGAGAAAACACCTGCGTTGCAGCGAATAGGAGCGCCAATCGACGCGACAGCGGCATGGTCACGGCTTCACGAACTTCTGCACGCGCTGGTTGCCCACCTCGGCCACGTAGATGGCGCCGGTGCTATCCACGGCGATTCCGTGCGGCTGGTCGAACTGCCCGGGGGCTTTACCCGGACCGCCCAGCACGCCCACCACGTCGCCGTTCATGTTCAGCTTCACCACGCGCATGTTGACGCCATCCGCCATGTAAACCGCGTCCTCGCGCGGCACGTAGAAGAGGGACCAGGGCACGCCGATGCCGGTCCACTTGCCCAGGAATTTGCCATCGAGATCGAAGATCTGGATACGCTCGTTGGTGCGATCGGCCACCAGCAGCCGGTTCTGTTTGTCGAGCACGATGTCGTGCACCAGGTCGAACTCTCCGTCGCCGGTGCCCTTGTGGCCCCACTGGCCGATATACTTGCCATCCTTGCTGAACCGCACCACGCGCGAATTTACGTAGCCGTCGGAGACGTAGAAATCGCCGTTGGGCGCGAAGGCCACGTTGGTCGGGCGGCTGAACGCGTCGTGGCTGTCGTTGTTGCCGGGCTTGCCTTCCTGGCCCACCACCATCAGCACGCGTCCGTCGGGCGTGTACTTGCGGACCACCTGCCCGGTCACATCCACGCCCCACACGTTGCCATCGGCGTCGACGCGGATTCCGTGCGCCGACCGGACAGCGCCCTCGCCCCAGGAGCGCAGCAACTTGCCGTCGCTGTCGAACTCGGTCACCGGATGGGCACCCCGGCTGAAAATCCAGACATGATCCTGCCGGTCCACGGTAACCGTGGAGCAGACGCCGAGGGTCCATCCCTGGGGAAGTTTGGGCCAGTCCGCCACCACCGTATAGGGCATCGGCGGTCCGGATTTCAACTCGGCCGCCGGCGCGATAGCGGCTCCGAACAGGCAAAGAGCGATGAGAGTCTTCATGCGGCTGAGAGTAACGGAATGCGCGCCTGAAGTCAAAGCGCGGCCGGGGCTGGTCTAAGCGCACCTATTCGTAGTGGCGTCCGCCGGCCGCTGAGAGCTGGCTACGCCGCGCCGCTCTTGTCGATGGGAATCACCGTCGCGCGGGCCTGTGGCTCGAGCGCGCGCAGCACCTGGTCCAGCTCCGAGTCTTGCAGGGGCTTGGAGAGCACGAAGCGGCCCTCGCCCTCGAAATCCGCGGACAACTCCGCATCGTAGCGGTCCGATAGCAGAATGAACGCGCCTACCCGGGACTGCATCCGCTCCGATAGCTCCACCCAGTTCAGGCCGGGGGCGTGGACGGAGCAGAAAGCCGCGTCGAACCGCAAGCGCTGCGACAGTTCCAGGCCGGTATCGGCATTGGCGATGGGGACTACGCGGAGTCCGCGCGCCGCCAGCAATCCCAACATCTGCCGCTGCGCCGTCTCGTCCGGCTCGATGACCAGCGCGGTCAGGCGGCCGGAAAAACCGCGCGGCAGTGCGTTCCAGGACCCAGACCCCGCGCCCACCCGCTCTTTCGATGTGGTGGGCAGCTCGACTTCGAAATGCGGGCCCGCCTGGCTGCTTTCGATGAGCCGCACCTCTCCGCCGTGGCCGGCAATCACACTGCGGGCGACCCCCACCACGGCGGCGGTCTCCTCGGGCTGGCGCGATCCGGGAGAGGCCGTAAACGCCACCTCCACCACCAGCCGCTTGGCCAGCACACTGGTGCGGATGGTAATCGTTTTCTGCGGGGCGTCGGCCAGCGACTGCTCCGCATGCACGAACAAGTTGAGGAAAACCTGTTCCAACTGGCCCTGGGAGCCCAACACGTAGAGCGGCTCACGGCTGGTCAGATCGCGGACGCGAATGCCGGACGCTTTCCAGTCGCCCTCGCGAAACTCGATGAGGCTTCGCAGCAGAGTGGTGATACAGACGGGACGCGCCTCAAACTGCTCGGCGGCGGCGAACGAAACCAGCCGCGCCACCATGGAAGCCGCCTTTTGGGCTTCGGCGGCAATCGCCAAGACCTCGCGTTCGGCGGGGCCGCTGAGCCCCTTGCCCTGCGCTCTGGCCGCCAGGTCCGAGATGGAAGCCAGCGGCGTCTGCAATTCATCGACGACGCCCGAAATCAAGCGGCCGATGGCGGCCAGCTTCTCGGTTCGGGAAAGCTGTTCCTGCACGGACCGCTGATCCAGCAGCCGGACGGCGACGCCGATCTGATTGCCCAGATGCTGCGCCAGAGCCTGCTCGTCGGCGGTAAAGTCGCGGAGGCGATCGTCCTGATCCAGCTCGATCACGCCGATGACCTCGCCTTGAGCCAGCATGGGGACGAACAGCAGCGACCGGGGAGAGCCGGCGGCGTCCGTTCCGGCCATCGGGAACGGGCTGCGGCCGATATCCGGAATCACGAGCGAGGTGCGGTAGTGAAAGCAAGCCACGGCGCCGGCCCGCACTCCGCCGGGAGGAGAAGCCAAGGGAATCGAAAGCGGCTCTCCGGCCTCGCCACCCACTGCGTCTAAAGTCTTGGCGCCGCGGTTATAGATGTATAACTGGACCCGGTTGACCCCCAGAATACTGGGAAAGGCCTCCGTGATGCGCTTCAGAATGGTATCGATTGAAGAGGCGCTCAAAATCTCTTCGCCAAGCTGATAGGTCGCCCGCAGGCGTTCGCGCTGCTTGCGAAGCCGGTGATCGTGGCTCCATAGCAGGAAAGTGGCGGCTAGCGCGACGCCGATCCCGCCGGTCAGCGCCAGCGGCGGGATGAACCAACTCCGCGCCGCGACGACAATTTCCGCCGGATCGGCCGCCAGCAGCTCGAACCACCGATTGTACGGAGGGTACGGACAGTACTGGAAAGCCACGCCGGTGGCTTGCACGGTGTCGCCTACCTTGTACTCCGGCGGGCTCAAGGGCGGCTGATTCCGCGCGCGGGGAAAGAACATCCCGGAGGTCGCTGCCGCAGCGGCGACCAAAATGTAGTCCCCGGCGGGAGCGTTGCCGATTTCCACCACCCGTCCCTTGGTATGGACCCAGCGCTCGAGGTAGCGAAAGGCCTGGAGATCCCGGACAGAAACCTCTGCGGGAGCGGAGACGACACCGCGCACGGTCACCGTCTCGCCGCTATGAACGGGACTGTAATCGGGCGGCTTGCGGGCGCTAACCTCTTCCAGCGTAAGCCGTTTCTGCGCGGCCGCGGGGAACGGCAGCAAAGCCGCAAACACCGTCGCTACGGCCAGCGCACGCCTCAGAACGTCCGCTATTAGGCCAGCAACCATAGCTCCGCATCCCCGCCCCAGAAATTATCTGTTGATAGTTCCCTATCCGGCAAGTAGCCGAAAGTCATACAAAGTCCATTAACCCTGGTGCCGGTTTCCAGTCGAAAGCTCAAGTCCGATTGTATCGAATCGCGCATTATTCGCCTTTCGAACCACTCCGCAGGTTGGCCAGAAGCCAGTTCAGGTAGTTCGTTCCCCCTTCCACGACGGGAAGCGCGAGCAGCTCCGGGACCTCGTAGGAGTGCTCTTTTTCCAGTACTGCGCCGATCGAGCCGATCAGATCGCGGGAAGACTTGACCACCAGCAGGCATTCATCGGCGGATTCGATGGCGCCCTTCCAACGGTAGTAGCTGCGGATGCGCGGAATCACGTTGACGCACGCGGCCAGGCGTGCGTCGAGCAGGATGCGGGCGAGCTTTTCCGCCTCTTCCTGAGTGGCGCATGTGCTGAGAATAACAATTTTATCGGTCATCCCGAAAAAATCTCAGAGCAAATCGGGGAAGCAATGCTACTATTATGTTCCAGGCCCATATAACATGAAAGCGCCGCTGAGCCGATTGGCTTACGTCATGGTATTCCTCACGGTGACCGGTTATGCCTTTTTCACGTTACGCGGCCCGAAAGGCATACCCGGCCTGCTCGGCAGACAGCGCCAGATCCAGGCATTGGAAAAGCGCAACACCGCGTTGGCGCGGGAGATCGAGCAGAAACGGGAGCGTATCAATCGTCTCACCGGCAACCGGGCCGAGCAGGAGATGGAAATCCGCCATCGGCTGAAGCTCGTGCACCCGGGCGAGAAGATCTACATCCTCGGGGAACCGGAAAAGAAGTAGCGGGGGCCATCGCCACTCTTATTTGAACCAATACGGCGTTTTCGCGGCCCATTCGGTCTTGGGGTAACGGCGGTGCAGCAGGTCGAAAGCGCGATGCGACAAGTCGCCGGTTTGGCCGCCGGTGCAGCCGAAGCGGGTGGCGCGGACGAGCAGGTAGAGGGCTTCGGGGATGCGCGGGTCTTGCGGATGCGCGCGAGCGAAGGCCAGCGTCTGGGCGGCCAGCCAGTCGGGAGCGGTTGGGAGCGATTGCAGCTTCTGCCATTCCGCAGCGGCCTGTGCACGGTCGGCGGCGGACAGGAAGAGCGCGCTCGGGGAGTCGCGCTGGAATAGGACGGGGCCGTACGGCCGATACTCTTGAGCGATGCCGGAAGAGCACCACCAGTTGTCACGGAAGGGATCTATCTTGGTCAGATCCTCGGTGTTGCGGCCGTAACCGGAGTCCACGTGCAGGCGCACGCCGGGCGTTTTGAGCACCGCGAAGACACCATCGAAGCTGGGAGCGCGGGCAAGCAACAGCATGCGGACCGAGATGACGTTTTTGAGCTTTTGACGCACGACATCCGGTAGCAGCGGACTGGTGGAAGCTTGCCGGAGCAGCGCCAGCGGGATGTCGTTATCCAGGATGACTGCGGCATCTTCATCGAGCAGGTCTTCGGACGTATCGACAGCCTTCACTTCGTAGTCCGACTCGGCCACGGGGCGGCGCGGCGCGTATCGCAGGAACTCTTCGAAATCGCGCGCCAGGCGCATGCGTTCGGCGCGGAACTGGTTGCGCGCGGAGGTGGGCATCTTGCCCGCCAGGAGACGGCCTGCCAGGGCACCGGCGTCATCCGGCGGCAGCAGCCGCACTCGATGGTAGTTGACTGTGAGGTAGGCCGGGGAATCGGACTTCACCTCGCTGGCCGCGGCCAGAAGCTCGGGCACGTCAGCATCGCCGGGCTTCGAAGCTGCGAGGGCGGCCACCAGCCACGGCAGCGTGTGGCGGGCGCGCCATCTCTCGACGGCGCCAGCACCGCCGGCCTGGAAGCTGCGGATCCAATCGGCAAGATCGTCATTGGGCTGCGGCG
>JBAWDI010000059.1:0-5097 GCA_049590695.1 Bryobacteraceae bacterium | reverse complement strand
CTGCATACTCGATTCATGGCGGAAGCCTCCGGACGTTGAGATTGGTTCTTTCGAGGGAACCCAATCCAAACTACCAGAGCTTCCGCCCGAATCCGAAACCTAATTTGGACAAGCCTGAGGCATGCCTCGCCCCTACAGGGCATCTTCACCACACCCGGCAGGCGTTGGCGGCCACCATCGGCTGGCCCGCCTTGCACGAGAATGCCTTCTGGAATTCCGGCATGTTCTCGACCGTGCCGTTGACGCGGAATTTCGGCGGCGAGTGCGGATTGGTCTGCAACTGCAAGCGCACGGCTGCTTCCCGCTCGTTGGCGCACCAGATCTGGCCGAACGAGAGGAAAAAACGCTGTTCCGGCGTGAAGCCGTCGATCTTCTTGTCCGCGTTGGCGCCGATCGTGTTCAATAGCGCCATCAGGGCGATGCGCAGGCCGCCGTTATCGGCGGTGTTTTCGCCCAGCGTCAGCTTGCCGTTGATGTGCGCTCCGGGGACCGGGGAGAAACTCGAGTACTCGCGGGCGATACACGCGTCGCGCTCGTCGAACGCCTTGGCGTCCGCGGCGCTCCACCAGTCCTTGAGATTGCCCTGGGCGTCGAACTGGCGGCCCTCGTCGTCGAAGCCGTGGGTCAGCTCGTGGCCGATCACCATGCCGATACCGCCGAAATTCACGGCATCATCCATCTTGTTGTCGTAGAAAGGCGGCTGCAGGATTCCCGCCGGGAAATTGATGTTGTTCATTTGCGGATCGTAGTAGGCGTTGACGGTGGGCGGCGTCATGCCCCACTCGAGCCGGTCCACGGGCTTGCCGATCTTGTCCAACTGGCGCTCGAATTCGAACTGGTCGGCGCGGAACCCGTTACCGATGGCGTCGTCGCGCTCGATCGCGACGCTGGAGTAGTCGCGCCACTTGTCCGGGTAGCCGATCTTGTTGGTGATGGCCTTCAGCTTGATCAGCGCTTGCTGCCTGGTGGCGGGGGTCATCCACGGGACCTCCTCGAGGTCCTGGCCCATCGCCTTTTCGAGCGCGTCCACCATCTTGAGGGTGCGCTCCTTGCCTTCCGCGCCGAACGTGCGCTCGACGAACTTGCGGCCGAGCGCTTCGCCCAACTGGGCGTCGGTGAAATCCACGCAGCGCTTCCAGCGCGGGCGCATCTCCTTGGCTCCGGTCAGCGTCTTGCCGTAGAAATCGAAGTTCTCTTCCACGAACGCCGCGGGCAGCAGCGGCGCTTCGGAGTGCAGCAAGTGCCAGGTGAGATACGTCTTCCACTCCGGCAGACTGGCGCTTTGAATCTCGGCCTCGACGGCCTTGAAGAAATCCGGCCACGCCACGTTGATGCTCTGAAACTCCGGCGCGCCGCTCCCCGTGAAGTACAGGTTCCAGCGGAAAGCGGGGCTGAGCGAGGCCAGCTCCGGCTTGCTCATCTTGTGGTAGACCTTCTCGGGATCGCGCCGCGAAACCAGGTCGAGCGATCCCTGGGCTAGGTCCGTTTCCAACTTCATGACAATGGCCGCATCGGCCTTGGCCTGCTCGCTCTTCTCGCCCGCCAGCTCGAATATGCGCTGGACATGCGCCAGGTACTGCTGGCGCAGCTTGACGGATTGGGCGTCGTCCTTGAGGTAATAATCGCGGTCGGGCAGGCCCAGGCCGCCCTGGTCGGCCTGGGCGATCACCGCGCTGGAGTCTTTGAAATCCTGCCCGGAGCTGAATTCAAAGAGCGCCGAAACGCCGTTGCGGTGCAGGTGCGCAATCTCTTCGGCAAGCTGCGACTTGTCCTGCAGGTTGCGGATGCGGCCGAGCTCCGCCTGGAGCGGCGCCAGCCCTTTGGCGTCGATGGCCTTCTCGTCCATGCAGGCGAAGTAATAATCGCCGATCTTCTGCGTCACGGGGTCGCGATGGGGATCGGGCTTGGCGGCCTCGTCGAGAATCTGGCGGAGGATTTGGCGGTTGCGCTCCTCCAGTTCGGAGAAGCGGCCCCACCGGGATTGGTCGGGCGGAATGGGATTGGCTTTGACCCATCCGCCGCAGGCGTACTGGTAAAAGTCCACGCACGCGTTCGCCGATTTATCCAGGGCCTGAATGTCGAAGGGAATGGTCTGGGGCGCGGTCTGGGCAAAAAGCGCGCCGGCGCACACGGAGGCAAGCAAAATGATTTTCAGCAAGCGAGTTGGCTCCTATCGATTCAGTTTAACAGCCCACCTTGTAGCCTTCCCAGCGGGCCACCACGGCGCTGGCCAGGCAGTTGCCGAGCACGTTGACCGAAGTGCGGGCCATATCGAGCAGGGCGTCCACGCCCAGCAGCACGGCGGCGCCTTCCATCGGCAGATGGAACGTCGACAAGGTGCCGGCCAGAATCACCAGCGCGGCGCGCGGAACGCCGGCCACGCCTTTGCTGGTGAGCATCAGGGTCAGCATCATGAGTAACTGGGCGCCGAATGAGAGATTGACGCCCGCCGCCTGCGCCACGAAGACGGCGGCCAGCGAGAGGTAGAGCGCGCTGCCCACCAGGTTGAAGCTGTAGCCGGTGGGAATCACAAAGCCCACGATGTGCTTGGGCACGCCAAATTGCTCCATGTTTTCGAGCGCCAGCGGCAGCGCGGCTTCGCTCGAGGCCGTGGAGAAGCCGATCAGGAACGGCTCGCGCACGGCGCGATAGAACCCGCCGACCGGGATGTGGAACAGGACGAGGGCCGGGCCGAGCACGAACACGACGCAGAGAATCGACGAGACGTACATGGTGGCGATCAACTTGCCGAGACCGAACAGCACATCCACGCCCTTGTTTCCGACGACCACGGCGAGCGCGGCGCCGACGCCGAGAGGGGCCATGTACATCACGTACCTGGTGTAGCGGAACATGACCTCGGCCAGGGACGCGCAGAACTTGACCACCGGTTCCGCTTTAGCGCCGATGGCCGCGCAGGCGGCGCCGAACAGGAAGGCGAAAACCACGATCTGGAGCGCGTCATTGCGCGCCATGGCGTCGATGATGCTGGAGGGAAAGATGTGCTCGATGACCGAGCTGAAGGTGGTCTGAGTCTGCGGTATGGCGGCTTCCGCGGCGCTGCCATGAATCGAGATGCCGGCGCCGGGGCGCACCAGGTTGACGGCGGCCAGCCCCAGCAACAGCGCCAGGGTGGTGACAATCTCGAAATAGAGGATGGCCTTGCCGCCGATCCAGCCCATCCGTTTCATGTCGCCGCCGCCCGCGATGCCCACCACCAGCGTGGCAAAGATCAGTGGCGCGATGATGGAGCGGATCAATTGCAGAAACACCCGGCTGACGGGCGAGAGCTGCCTGGCGAAGCCCGGTGCGACGATTCCGAGAGCCACGCCCGCGGCCATCCCGATGAAGATCCAGGCGGTGAGCGAGATGCGTTTCAACGTTCGCCCCATTTCAGCTTCTGGCGGAGGACGTCGAAGAACATCATGTGTGGCGGGCGGACCAGGCGCAGAGTGTAGTCCGAGCTGCGGCAGACCAGGGTGTCGCCTTCCCGGATGGGGTTGCCCACCTGGCCATCGATGGTCAGGAAGACGCTCTCGCCGGGCGTACGCGAAATGATGCGGATCACGCTGGTTTCAGGCACCAGCACCGGCCGGTTGGTGAGCATGTGCGGGCAAATGGGCGTGATGCAGATGGCCGGCACCGAAGGGAAAATGATGGGGCCGCCGGCGGAGAGCGAATAGGCCGTGGAGCCGGTGGGCGTGGAGACGATGAGGCCATCGGCTTTGTAGGCGCAAACGAACTGCTCGTCCACGTGCGCGTCCAGATCGATCATGCGGGCGATGGCGGCTTTGGTCAGCACGGCGTCGTTGAGGGCTTCGTAGGCGGCCACCACCTTCCCGCCGCGCACCACTTCGGTGGCCAGCAGCTTGCGCTTGGCGATGCGGTGCTCGCCGCGGAAGGCGCGCTCCAGCTCGGGGTACAGCTCGTCGATGGTGATGGCGGTCAGGAAGCCGAGGCCGCCGAGGTTCACGGGGAAGAGCGGGGTCTCGCGCCTGCCGATGGCGCGCGCGGCGGCGAGCAGGGTGCCATCGCCGCCGAGCACGTTGAGCGGGTCGCAGCCTTCGGGAACTGCGTCCCGCGGGAGGCCGGCGGGGTGCCCGCTGGGCCGGGCGTAGAGAGCGGTCTGCTCGTCGATGCGAACGGCCATGCCGCGTCCCCACAGCCACTCGATGAGCGCGGGCACGATGTTGGCGGCGGCCGGCGAGTTCGGTTTGGAGACGATTCCGACAGTCCTAATGGTGGGCATAGAGGAGGAACTCCTTGTTTCCTTGGGCGCCGAGAATGGGGCTTTCCATCATGCCGGTTTCGAATCCGAGTTCGCGCACGGCCCGCGCGACTCGCTCGCAAGCAGCCTGGTGGACGGCCGGATCGCGCACGATGCCGCCCTTGCCCACCTGGCCCCTGCCGGCTTCAAACTGCGGTTTGATTAGTATAACCATTTGCCCGGCGGGCTGTAAGAGGGGCACGGCGGCGGGCAGGATGAGCGTGACGGAAATGAAGCTGACGTCGCAGGCGATGAAGTCCACGCGCTCGCCAATGTCCTCGAACTTGAGCGCGCGCGCGTTGATGCCTTCGTGCAGCACCACGCGCGGGTCGGTGCGCAGTTTCCAATCGAGCTGGCCGGCGCCGACATCGACGGCATGGACGCGCACGGCTCCGGCTTTGAGCAGCGCGTCGGTGAATCCGCCGGTGGAGGCGCCGATATCGAGACAGGCTTTACCGGCGACATCGATGGCGAAATGGCGGAGCGCGCCGGCCAGTTTGAGGCCGCCGCGGCTGACGTAGGGCGGGCGCGCGAGGATCTCGATGCGGCTGTCGTCGGGAACGGCCTGGCCGGGCTTGGCGGCTTTTTGCCCGTTGACGAGCACCTCGCCGGCCATGATCAGGGCCTGGGCCTTTTCGCGGGATTCAGTGAGGCCGCGTTCCACGATGAGCCGGTCGAGGCGGGTTTTCATAAAATGGGCAAGCTAAAGCATGCCCCACCTATGAAGACCCGGCTGGACCGGCTCATCGTGGAACGCGGGCTCACGGAATCCCGTGAGAAGGCCCAGGCCCTGATCATGGCCGGCGAGGTGCTCGTCAACGGCCAAAAAG
>JBAWDI010000058.1:0-7878 GCA_049590695.1 Bryobacteraceae bacterium | reverse complement strand
TACCAGGGCAGGCTGTTCGGCGCGGCGGCGCTTGTGGTGAAGGGTCCCAAGAAGAGCCAGTTGATTTTCGGCTCGGAATTCGCGCAGCAGCCGCGCCAGGTGCAGAACCTTCCCGGCGCCATCGTCCCCACCACCATTACTTATGCGGCGCGCATTGTGCCCCTGCCCGAGCGGTCGAAGTTCAACATCGACTTCGGCGTGGCGCAGGCCGCGGGCTGGATCCTGCCGGGCGTGAACTTGCAGGCGCGTCACCAATTCGCTTTGGGCATTTCATACGGACTCTGATCTTAACTACAACCAGGACACCTCATGCCAACTCAAGAACGCAAACCAGGTCTCGGCACGCTCGCTTTGCATGCCGGCCAGCAGCCCGACCCGGCCACGACGGCCCGGGCGGTCCCCATCTACGCCACTTCGAGCTACGTGTTCAAGGATACCGACAGCGCCGCGAACCTGTTCGCGTTGAAGGAATTCGGCAACATCTACTCGCGGCTGATGAACCCCACCAACGACGTGCTGGAGAAGCGCCTGGCGGCGCTCGACGGCGGCATCGGCGGACTGGCTTTCGCCTCCGGGCAGGCCGCCATCACCGCCGCCATCCTGACCATCGCGCACTCCGGCCAGAACTTCCTCTCGGCCACCAGCCTGTATGGCGGAACGTGGACGCTTTTCACCCAGACCTTCAAGAAGCTGGGGATCGAGGTGCGGTTCTTCGACCCCGGCCATCCGGAAGAGATCGCCAAGCTGGCCGACGAGAACACCCGCCTGGTCTATTTGGAATCCGTGGGCAATCCCAAGAACGACGTCCCGGACTTCCACAAGATCGCCGTTATCGCCCATAAGCACGGCCTTCCCGTGATTGTCGACAACACCGTGCTGACGCCGGCCCTGTTCCGGCCCTTCGAGCACGGCATCGATATCGCCGTCTACTCCACCACCAAGTTCCTGGGTGGCCATGGCGTTCACATTGGCGGTGCAATTGTCGATAGCGGCAACTTCCAGTGGGCTGCGAATGCCGCCAAGTGGCCGGAGTTCACCGCTCCGGACGATGCGTACCACGGCGTGGTGTTCACCGAAGCCCTGGCCCCCATCGGCAACCTCGCTTATGTCATTCATATCCGCACGCACTGGCTGCGCGATACCGGCGGCTCGATGAGTCCCTTCGCGGCGTTCCTGTTCCTGCTGGGTATCGAGACGCTGCACGTGCGCATGGAAAGGCACGTGCAAAACGCCCAGGCGCTGGCCGAGTGGCTGGAGGCGCATCCGGCCGTGGATTGGGTGAATTATCCCGGACTGCGCAGCCACCCCCACTACCAGGCCGCCAAAAAGTACCTGCCCAAGGGCGCAGGCGCCATCCTGGGATTCGGTGTACGGGGCGGCAAGCAGGCCGGCATCAAGTTCATCAATTCGGTGAAGCTGGCCAGCCATCTGGCCAACGTCGGCGACGCGAAAACTCTCGTCATCCACCCCGCCTCCACCACCCACTCGCAGCTCTCGGTGGAGGACCAGTTCGCGACCGGCGTGACTCCGGAATACGTCCGAGTCTCCGTCGGCATCGAGGACATCGAAGATATTAAGGCCGATATCGACCAGGCACTACAGATTTCACAGGAGGGAACAATCGCATGAAATTCAACGACAATCCATTGAGCATCGGGCGGACTCCGCTGATCAAACTGAACCGCGTGGTCAACGGTGGCGGCGCCACCGTACTCGCCAAAATCGAAGGCCGCAACCCGGCCTACTCCGTCAAGTGCCGCATCGGCGCGGCCATGGTTTGGGATGCCGAGAAGCGCGGCGTGCTCAAACCCGGCAAGGAGCTGATCGAGCCCACCAGCGGCAATACGGGAATCGCGCTGGCCTTCGTGGCGGCGGCCAAGGGCTATCCCATCACGCTCACCATGCCCGAGACCATGTCACTCGAACGGCGCAAGGTTCTGGCGGCGTTCGGCGCCAAGCTGGTGCTTACGGAAGGCCCGCTGGGCATAAAGGGCGCGATCGCCAAGGCGGTGGAGATACACGGCTCGGACCCCAACCATTACGTTCTGCTGCAGCAGTTCGAGAACCCCGCCAATCCGCAGATCCACTTCGACACCACCGGTCCGGAGATCTGGGACGACACCGCGGGCCAGATCGACGTGCTGGTCTCCGGCGTTGGGACCGGCGGCACCATCACGGGCGTCTCCCGGTACATCAAGAAAGTCCGTGGGAAGAAAATCCTCTCGGTGGCAGTGGAGCCGGAAACCAGCCCGGTCATCACGCAGACCCGCAAGGGAGAGCCGCTGAAGCCCGGTCCACACAAGATTCAGGGATTGGGCGCCGGCTTCATCCCCGGCACGCTCGATCTCAGCGTAGTGGACCGCGTCGAGACCGTGAGCAACGACGAATCCATCGAGTTCGCGCGCCGGCTAGCCCGCGAGGAGGGCATTCTCTCCGGCATTTCATGTGGCGCCGCGGTGGCCGTGGCCGTCCGTCTGGCCCGCGCGCCGGAATTCAAAGGCAAGACCATCGTAGCGATCCTCCCCGATTCCGGCGAACGCTACCTGAGCTCCGACCTATTTCGGTGACAGGCTACATAACCCCCAATTCCAGTTGCAATGGATTAGTGGCTGCCTTTCCCTTCGGCCCCCGCTTCCCTGGGCGTAGCCGCCGGCCGGTTTCTCGTTCCAGATCGCGCAGGCCATCTTCTCCGACTGCCGGCCAGCCCGTTCGAGTTGCCTCGCGAATCCGTTGGACCAGGGCCGCATCCTCCAAGCCGAGGTCGAGCACCTCGCGCCAGGATGCCGGCGTCCATCTCTCAGTCCAGGCGGTCAGGTCGATCAGCCCTGCATCGTCCGCTCCCGTCAGGTGAGCTCGCGCGCTGGACCAGCGCCATTCCACCGGATGCTCCACCAGCATCGCCCTCACCGGGTTCAGTTCCACGTACCGCAGGGCCTCCCAGCCGTGTCTCTCGTCCAGCGGGCAGGAGTAGAACCGGTTCTGCCATAAATGCCCGGTATCCCGGCGTTGCAGGTTCAGCCAACGCGCGTAATCGTTGTGGGTCCTGCCCAGCGCATTCGCCAGCCCTTTTGAGTCCGTTGGCATGGCCACGATGTGAACATGGTTGCCCATTAGGCAGTAGCCCACGATGCGGACGGCGTAACGGGCCGTGTGGTGCCGTAGCAGGTCCAGGTAACAGATGCGGTCGGCGTCGCCGAAGAAGACCGTCTGCTGATGATTTCCGCGCTGGGTCGCATGATGCCAGACTCCCGGCACGACCACCCTTGCTATTCTTGCCATTCTTCTGGGATAGTGCAGGACAGAGGCTGGCGGTCTCAAAAATTTGGGGGTTTCGTAGCGTGTCACCGAATTAGAATATGAAATTTCGAACGCTTGCAATTCACTCGGGGAATCATCCCCAGGAACATCTGGGCGCGGTGATGACGCCCATTTATCAGACCTCGACCTTCGCCTTTCAAGGGGTCAATCGGCCGGGGCCCTTCGAGTATTCCCGGAGCGGGAACCCCACCCGCAAGGTGCTGGAGACTTGTCTCGCCTCGCTCGAGGGTGGCACGGCCGGGTTTGCTTTCGCTACCGGCATGGCCGCCGAAACTACCGTGCTCATGATGTTCGAGGCGGGCGACACCGTCCTGGTTCACAATGACCTCTATGGCGGCACGCACCGGCTCTTCGAACGCGTGCTGCGCGGCAAGAAGATCGCCGCCCGCTACGTGGATTTGCGCGAGCCGGTGGATTTCACCGGCGACGTCAAAGCGGTCTGGATCGAATCGCCGACCAACCCGCTCATGAACCTGGTGGATCTGGAAGCGGTGGCCGCCATGGCTCACCGGCACGGCGCCATTGCCATTTGCGATAACACTTTCCTCACGCCCTATTTCCAGCGCCCGCTGGATCTCGGCGTGGACGTCGTGGTCCATTCCACCACCAAGTACATCAACGGCCATTCCGACGTGGTGGGCGGCGCGGTCGTGGTCAAAGACGCGGCGCTGGCCGAGAAAATCGGGTTCCTGCAAAACGCCATGGGAACTTGCGCCGGCCCGCAGGATTGTTTCCTGGTGCTGCGCGGCATCAAGACGCTGGCGGTGCGCATGGAGGAGCACAACCGCAACGCCCTCGAGATCGCGCGCTGGCTGAGCGGCCATCCGAAAGTGGCGGCGGTGCTGCATCCCGGGTTGGAGACGCACCCGCAGCACGCGCTGGCCAGGAAGCAGATGCGCGGCTACGGAGGCACCTTCTCATTCCGCCTGAAGGGCGGCCAGGATGCGGTGTTCCGGATGCTGGAGAACGTCCGGCTTTTCACGGTTGCCGAGTCGCTTGGCGGCGTGGAATCGCTGATCGAGCACCCCGTGACCATGACGCACGCCTCCGTCCCGACCGAGGCGCTGGAGCGTATGGGAATCACGCCCGACCTCATCCGCATCTCGGTCGGGATCGAAGACCTCGACGACTTGCTGGCGGACCTCGACGCGGCGCTGTCAGGCGGCGGCTCTGGCCGGTAACTCCTTGAGGATCTCGGTCACGAACACCTTGGCGTCGCCGAACAGCATCAGGGTCTTGTCCATGTAGTACAGCGGGTTGTCGATACCCGCGAAGCCGGGGCTCATGGAGCGCTTGATCACCATGACGGTGTGGGCTTTGTCCACGTCCAGAATGGGCATGCCGTAAATGGGGCTGGTCTTGTCGGTGCGCGCCGCGGGGTTGGTGACGTCGTTGGCGCCGATGATCAGGGCCACGTCGCATTGCGGGAATTCCCCGTTGATCTCGTCCATCTCAATGAGCCGGTCGTAGGGGATGTCGGCCTCCGCCAGCAGCACGTTCATGTGGCCGGGCATGCGGCCGGCCACCGGATGGATGCCGAATTTCACGTCCACGCCGCGTTTCATGAGCGCGTCGAAAAGATCGCGAATCTTGTGCTGCGCCTGGGCCACCGCCAGGCCATAGCCGGGCACGATGATCACGGTGGAGGCGGCATCCAGAATCGACGCGGCCTCTTCCGGAGTGGCGCTGCGCACGGGGCGCTTTTCGGCGTGCCCGTGGGCCACCTGGAGCTGCCCGAAGGCCCCGAACAGCACGTTGGTGAAGGAGCGGTTCATGGCCTTGCACATGATGATGGAAAGGATCAGGCCGGAGGAGCCATCCAGCGCGCCGGCAATCACCAGCATCTTGTTGCCCAGCACAAAACCCATGGCGCAGGCCGAAAGGCCGGCGTACGAGTTCAGGAGCGCGATGACGGTGGGCATATCGGCGCCGCCGATGGGAATGATCAGCAGCACGCCGAACACCAGCGCCAGGCCGGCGAAGATGGGGAAGATCCACGTCTCGGTCGGGTTGACGATGATCCACACGGCCAGTCCCGCGGCGATCCCAAACAGCGCGAAGTTGGTGAGGTTCTGACCGCGGTACGTGATGGGGCGCTGGGGCAGCACCTCCTGCAACTTGCCCATGGCCATCAGGCTGCCGGTGAAGGTGAGGAAGCCCAGCAGCGTCTCGATCATGAGCGGGACCATCACGAAGGTGGGCAGAATCTCGTGGGCCTGGTTGGCCCTGTAGAACTCGGCCGTGCCCACCAGCGCGGCGGCCAGCGCGCCGCAGGCGTGGGACATCGCGGTCCGTTGCGGCACGGCGGTCATGGGCATGATATAGGCGATGGGAATGCCGGCCGCGGTCCCGATGAAGAACGCCGCCAGAATCCACTCCCAGTTGAATACCTTGAAGGAGAGCAGCGTGCCGGTGATGGCCATCAGCATGCCGATTTCGCCCGCCAGGACGCTGCGCCGCGCGGTAACCGGCGAGTTCATCCACTTCAGCGAGAGGATGAAAAGCGCGGCCGAGAGGATGTAGACGTAACTGACTATGTGGGCCATTATTTCTTCCCTCCCGGCTTCTTGAACATCTTGAGCATGCGGTCGGTGATGAGGTACCCGCTGACGATGTTGGTTACCGCGGCGGTGATGGCGATAAACCCGAGCACCTTACTCAGCGTGGTGGCCCCCTCGGCGCCGGTAATCATAATCGCGCCCACCACCGAGATGGCCGAAATGGCGTTGGTGAGCGACATCAGGGGCGTGTGCAGAAGGGGCGAAACTTTGCGGATCACCTCCAGCCCGAGGAAAGTCGCCAGCATGAAGATATACAGTGTGATTTCGAGATCGGTGGACATGAAAGCTCCTTAGACGGTCTGCGGCGCGGCCAGCCCCATGGCTTCGCGTACGCGTGGATGGACCACGTCTCCGGCGTACGTCACCAGCGTTTCGCTTACGATTTCATCGGCGCGGTCCAGGGTGAGCTGCCCGTCTTTAATGAGGTACTTCAAAAACGTCGCGATGTTCTTCGCGTACATCTGGCTGGCATGGTAGGGAATGGTGGAAGGCAGGTTGACGGGGCCGAAGATCTGGACACCGCCGGCTTCCACCACTTCGCCGGGCCGCGTCAATTCGCAGTTTCCGCCGCGCTCGGCGGCGATATCCATAATCACCGATCCAGGCGCCATGCGGGCCACCATTTCGCGGGTGATCAGGATGGGCGCCTTCTTCCCCGGCACCGCGGCGGTGGTGATGACCACGTTCTGGCCGGCCAGGACGCCGCCCATCAGTTCGCGCTGGCGGCGGTAAAACTCCTCGCCCATGGCTTTGGCATAGCCGCCCTTGTCTTCGGCCGCGCCAGCTTCCATATCGAGCACCACGAAGCGCGCGCCGAGGCTCTCGATCTGCTCCTTTACGGCGGAGCGAATGTCGTAACCGCTGACCACGGCGCCCAGCCTCCTGGCGGTGGCGATGGCCTGCAGCCCGGCGACGCCCGCGCCAATCACCAGCACGCGCGCCGGGGCGAGGGTTCCGGCGGCGGTCATGAGCATGGGGAACATGCGGGGCAGGGCATCGGCCGCCAGGATCACGGCCTTGTAGCCTGCCACGGTAGCCATGGAGGAGAGCGCGTCCATGCTCTGGGCGCGCGTAATTCGCGGCATCAGCTCCATGGCGAGGAAGCTCACCCCGCGTTCGGCCAGCGAACGCGCCGCGTCCAGTGCGGTAAGCGGTTCGCCGAACCCAATCAGCGTCTGCTCCGGCCGGAGCAGCGCCAGGTCGGCGGCGCCGGTCTCCGGGTTGGCGCCCGGCGACCGCACCTCGACCACCACATCGGCCGACTGGAACACCTCTTCGCGGCTATGGGCGATGCGCACGCCCTTGGCGGCGTATTCGGAATCCGGGAATCCGGCGCGCAGGCCCGCTCCGGCTTCCATCAGAAACTGGGCGCCGCTCTTATTGAGAACGGCGATTGCGCCCGGGACCATTGCGACCCGGCGCTCCCCAGGGGATATTTCGGAAACGATACCGACAGTCATTCCGAGTATGGATCTCCTTGAATGCAAACATGGTACCAGAATCGGGGGGGAAAAGAACGGCGGATTGCCAATCCGCCGCAGGATACAATCCTGCCCCACTACCCCTTGCGCAGCGCCAGCACGGCGTTCAATCCGCCGAACGCGAATGAATTCGAGAGCGCGTACTCCACCTGCGCGCGCCGGGCGTGGTTGGGAATTACGTCCAGGTCGCACTGCGGATCGGGCTCGCTGAAGTTGGCGGTGGGAGGGAGCACGCCGTCGCGGAGCGCCAGCGCCGCGGCCAGGCACTCCAGGGCGGCCGCCGCGCCCAGCGCGTGGCCGTGCATGGATTTCGTCGAGCTGATCGCCAGGCGCTCCGCGTACGCGCCGAAAACGGAGCGGATGGCCGCCACCTCGGTGGGATCGTTGGCGGGTGTCGCGGTGCCGTGAGCGTTGATGTAGCCGATCTGTTCGGGCTCGAGGCCGGCATCGCGCAAGGCGGCCCGCATGGCCCGCGCGGCGCCTTCGACGGAAGGCTGCGTGATGTGGCAGGCGTCGGC
>JBAWDI010000057.1:0-3861 GCA_049590695.1 Bryobacteraceae bacterium | reverse complement strand
GGACCGGGCGGCACGGTCACAGCCGCGGCCACTGTTACTGTGACCGCTCCGCCGCCGCCGCCGCCGCCACCGCCACCGCCGCCCAAGCCCACGCTCGTGCAGCGCCTGGAGGACGTCCAGGATGCGTACTTCGACTACGACAAGAGCGACATCCGTTCCGATGCGCGCGATGCCTTGACGAAGGACGCCGACGTGCTGAAGAGCATCCTGGCGGACTTCCCCAGCGCGACCATCGTACTCGAGGGTAATTGCGACGAGCGCGGCTCGGCGGAGTACAACATCGGGCTGGGCGACCGGCGCGCCAGTTCCGCCAAGGAGTTCCTGCAACAGTTGGGGGTGTCGGCCGACCGGCTGAAGACCATCAGCTACGGCAAGGATAAGCCGGTCTGCACCGAGTCCAACGAGACGTGCTGGCAGAAGAACCGGCACGTGCACTTCGCGCCCGGGCAGTAGGGCAGTTACAGAGGCAAGGCACACGGCGGCGGGGGGACGGGCCGATGGTTTTCCCGCCGCCGGTAAGGAGAGTTGCATATGTTCCCGCGTCTTTGCGTATGGGTTCTGATTGCGTCGCCCACGCTGGCGTTTGCGGCCAGCAAGGAAATAGAGGAATTGCAGCGCGATGTGGCGCAGTTGCAGCAGCAGGTCAGGGACTTGCAGCGCTCGCAGGATGAGAAGTTTGCGGCGTTGCAGGTGTTGGTGCAACAGGCCGTCGATAATGCCAGCAGGGCGAACACGGCCGTGGCCGTGATCGAGAGCGGTTTTCAGCAGAATATACGGGACACCGAAAGCAAGGTCGTAGCACCGGTGGTCGGTCTTTCTTCACGCATGGACCAGGTGTCCAACGACCTGCGCACCGTGCAGCAGGCGGTATCGGACGTCACCGGCCTCATCGCCAAATTGCAGGCGCAGTTGACCGACTTGGGCAACGCCGTGAAGGTCATGCAAGCGCCGCCACCGCCCCCACCGGCTCAAACCACTCCGGGAGGCGGAGCCGCCGCGCCGGAAACACCCACCATATCCGCGACCGATCTCTACTCCAACGCCCGGCGGGACATGTCCGGCGGCAAATTGGATTTGGCGCTGCAGGAGTTTTCGGATTATCTGAAGTGGTATGGCAGTACCGACCTGGCGCCGAACGCGCAGTTCTACATAGCGTACATCCATTCTTCTCAGGGCGACTACGACAATGCCGTGAAAGAGTTCGACATGGTGCTGGAGAAGTACCCCGACAACAACAAGACCCCCGACTCCCTCTATAACAAGGGTTTGGCCCTGACGAAGATGGGCCGCCGCACGGATGGCGCCCAGGAGTATCGGGAATTGATCCAGCGCTTCCCCGCCAACGATCTGTCCAAACGGGCTTGCGACCAGTTAAAGGGCATGGGGTTGAGTTGCGGCGCGCGCGCGGCCGCGCCGGCCAAGGGCGCTACCAAGCGCACGAAGAAGCAGCAGTAAGGAATAGCCGTTCTTTCGCCTTGATAGACTGGTCCCGTATGGAGCCATCCGTCCGTCCCCCGCTGGCCAGTTTTTCAGATATCGCCCACATGATCGACCACGCGCTGGTGAAGCCCGAGCTTACCGGCGTGCAGGTATTGGAAGGACTGGAGCTGGCGAAGCGCTGCCACGTCGCGTCGGCGAGCGTGCGGCCGTGCGACATCGAGATTGCGGTGCGCACCCTCCAGGGCAGCCCGGTCCGGCCCGCCAGCGTTTCCGGCTTTCCGCACGGGTCCCAGAATACCGCCACCAAACTCTACGAGACGCGCGACCTGCTGCGGCGCGGCGCGAAAGAGATCGACATGGTGGTGGCCATCTCCAAACTGCTTTCCCGGGAGTTCGAGCACGTCCAGGTAGAGCTGCTCCAAATGTCCGAGTTGTGCCACAAGGAAGGCGCCGTCCTCAAGGTGATCCTGGAGACCGCTTACCTCACCGGCGAGCTGAAGATCATCGCCTGCCGGTGCGCGGCCAGAGCGGAAGTGGATTTCGTGCAGACGGCAACGGGATTCGGACCCGCGGAAGCGACCATCGAGGACGTGCAACTCTTGCGGAAGCACCTGCCCGAGGGGATTGGGATCAAGGCGGCGGGCCTGCGCACACTGGACCAAGTGTTGGAAGCCTACGCCGCGGGATGTTCGCGCGTCGGTACGGATTCCACGGCGGCGATTCTGGAGGAATGGAAGGCGCGGCTGGCGGCGGCTCCGGACCAGGCAGTCGGCAACGGCTGATCGCGCTATTCGCGGGCGATCCCCTACTGCGTCAGAGCGAAACTGAAGATCCCGCCCAGTCCGGCAAGAACCACATATTGTGTGCCGCCGACCATATAGGTCATCGGCGAAGCCCGCCAGTCCTGGCCGGTTTCGAAATGCCAGACGGGGGTTCCGGTTTTGGAATCCAGCGCCGTGAATGTGCCGCCGCTCTCGCCGAAGAACACCAGCCCACCGGCGGTCGCGAGCGTGCCGGAACCGCCGAAGCCACCGCCCGCCAACGGATACTCCCATGCCTTTGAGCCGGTGTGCATATCGATGGCGCTAATAAAGCTCCGGCTGCCGCCTTGCCGCTCTCCAAAGGACCCGCCAAAAAACCGCTGGCCCATTTCGGGGGGCGTGGGATCTTTGCGGACCGCGGAGCAACCCTGGGAAAGCCGCACGAAGAACAATTTCGACGCCGGATCCAAGGACACCGAGGGCCATTTCTGGGTTCCGGTCGCGCACGTCACCGTTCCTTCGATACTGGTATCGGCGCGATCCGTCACAACCGGACGGCCATCCTTGCCATATCCGGTAGTCCAGTTCTGATCGCCCATGGGCGTGGCCAGCAGCAATTTTCCGTCGCTGCGATCCAGAACGAAGAAGAAGCCGTTCACATCGGAATGCACCATCAACTTGCGGGGACGCCCCTCCCACTGTTCATCCAGTAGGACAAGCGGCCCGTTGGAATCCCAGTCGTGGGTGTCGTGCGGGGTGAACTGGTAATACCATTTCATGGCGCCGGTCTTCACGTCGAGCGCGACCACGCTGTTGGTGTAGAGGTTGTCGCCCTTGCGCTCATCGCCGTTGAAGTCGGGGCAGGGATTGCCCGTGGTCCAGTAGAGCAGGCCGAGCGCCGCGTCGTAGGAACCGGTGACCCAGGTGGCGCCGCAACCGTGTTGGATAGCGCTTCCGACCCACGTCTCCGAGCCTTTCTCGCCAGGCAGCGGGATGGTCCAGAAGCGCCAGGCGCGCTCGCCGGTGGCGGCCCGATAGGCATCCACAAAGCCGCGCGCGCCTTCCTCGCCCCCGGAGATGCCGGAGATCACCAGATCGCCGATCGCCAGCGGAGCGGCGGTCGCGCTGTAGCCATCCTTTGTGTCCCCCATCGTGACATCCCACAGCTTGCGGCCGCTGGCGCGATCGAGCGCGAGCAGGTGCGCGTTGTCGGTGATGGTGAATACCCGGTTCCCGGAGAGCGCCACGCCGCGATTGGCTCCGCCGCCCGCCTCGCTGAGCAAGCCCGGTGTGCGCGGCGTGCGGAACGACCAGATCGGGCGGCCCGTGGTTGCGTCGAGCGCATACGCCTCGTTCGGCCCGGTGATGTACATGACGCCGTCCACGACGACCGGGGTGACCTCCAGTCGCGGCGCGCCGGCAACCGGAAAGATCCAGGCCGGCGCCAGGCGTTTCACATTGGCCGTATTGATCCGATCGAGCGAACTATAGCGGTTACCGGTGTAGCCGCCATCGTAGCTGGGCCAGTCGAGTTTTGGCTCGATCGGGCGCTCCGCGTACGTGTCGCCGCTCCGCGTCAGCAGATGGAATTTGCCATCGGCGGTCAACAGGGTGGCGCTGAACTGGGTCGAACTGGTCAGTGTGCCGTCCAGCGTGCGGC
>JBAWDI010000056.1:0-2760 GCA_049590695.1 Bryobacteraceae bacterium | reverse complement strand
TCGCCGGGTTGACAGACGAAAGCGTCTGTCCCACCTTGGCCCGCAGAGGTTTGCATTCTTGTGGGGCAGGCGCTTCCGCCTGCCAACTCCGCAGGGAGCGGTCGCCGGCTCTTATCCCCCGCCTGCGGCGTGAAGATGAATGCGCGCTGAATCGCAAAATTAGCGAAGAAAAGAACGGTCTCCACCATCAGCTTGGCGGAGACGGGGTTGATGCCCAGCTTCGCCGAAAGCAGTCGAATACCGGCGTAGGAAACCGCTCCGCTCACCAGCACCGCCAGAAGATATTTCGGTAAAACCGTCTTGTGGCGCTGCTTGGAGTAAAAGACGGAGCTTCGCACCATCGAATAATTGAAGCCCACGGCAAACACCCTGCCCAGAATCTGCGATCCCAGGACATGGCCCGTATGCC
Organism: Bryobacteraceae bacterium; assembly: GCA_049590695.1. Classification (GTDB taxonomy): domain Bacteria; phylum Acidobacteriota; class Terriglobia; order Bryobacterales; family Bryobacteraceae; genus Fen-178. Next base: position 2,351 of record JBAWDI010000056.1, on the reverse strand, counting down.
GGAAGGCCAGATAAAAGACCAGGTTGTCCAGCAGGGCGGTCATCAGCGAGACGGAGCCGAACCGCGCCAGGACAAAGTAGATCTTCATGGAGTCTACGATGGGATTGAAGTGCGAATACTGGTTGCCGGCCTCGTATATGGTGCGGATGGGTTCTTCGATCACCGGGACCGACGAGTGGTGCGCGGCGATGAGCATCTCCAGCTCATACTCGTAGCCGGTGGATTCGATGCGCAGGATGCGCAGCAGCAGGCTGGTGGGGATGCCGCGCAAGCCGGTCTGGGTGTCCGTCAGCTTCTGGCCGATCAGGGCACGCACCACCATGCTGGTGAGGGTGTTTCCAAATCGGCTGCGCACGGGCACGTCGCCATCGAAGCCGCGGCTTCCGAGGACCAGGCAATCCGGGTGCGACAGTAGAGTGCCGGCGATATGTTCGATGTCGTCCGGGTGGTGCTGGCCGTCGGCGTCCGCGGTGACGATTCCCACCAGTTCCGGGAAGGCGCACAGCGCATAATTGATGCCGGTCTTCAGAGCGGCGCCTTTGCCGAGATTGGTCGCGTGCCGGACCAGGTGAACGTTGGGAAATGCCGTGGCGCGGGAGAACACCTCCCGGTATTCCGGCCCGCTGCCATCGTCGACAATGACGATAGCGGGTATGGCTTTTGCCGCCAGCGCCCGGACCAGGTCCGGCAGGGACGCGGTTGGCCGGTAGGCAGGTATCAGTACGGCAAATCGAGGGGTCTGGTCAGCATTCATTTCGGTCTGTGGACTCTTCAACTACAACATGCGCGCAAAACGAAATGCAACCGCCCGCCGGCGGGTAATCGTGGCGCGCGGCCGAGATGATATAGTCGTGGTGGTGACGAATTTTCTCACCTTCGACATCGAAGAATGGTTCCGGGTGAACTATCGGAATTGCTCGATTCCGGTTGCAGCGCGGGACATGAATCTGGAACGGCTGGTCAACAACTTTCTCGACCTCTGTGACGAATATGGTGCCCGGTGCACCTTCTTCGTGCTGGCGACGGTCGCGGAAACCTACCCCTCGCTGGTGCGTAGCATCCACGCTAGAGGGCACGAGGTGGCGTCTCACGGCTACTCCCACCGCAGCTTGTCGGCCATGGGGGAATCCGAATTTCAGGAAGATACTCTGAAGGCGCGCAATATACTCCAGGCGGCAATCGGTTGCGAAGTGATTGGATACCGGGCGCCCTCGTTCTCGGTTTCGAGGTCGAATATCGATTGGTACTACCGTGTTCTAAGCGCTGCCGGCTTTCGCTATTCATCGTCTGTTTTTCCGGGGAAAACCTATCTTTATGGAATCCCCGGATTTCCCGACCAACCCCACCGGCCTGTGTTACATGGGTACGAGGTGGGTTTGGTGGAGTATCCGATCTCCAGAGTGAATGTCCTGCGGTCCAGCATTCCGTTCTACATGAGACTGTTTCCAGCCAGGCTGCTTACGCGAATGGTCCGCGCGCGTAACCGGCGGGGCGAATCGGTGATGTTATATCTCCATCCGAGAGAGATCGACCCCGACCAACCGCGGCTCCGCATGCCACGGCTACAAGCCCTGATACACTACTGGGGAGTCGGCGGCTGCGAAGCCAGGCTTCGCTACCTGCTTGCGGCAAAGCCCCCGTTATCGCGGGTTTGCGACCACCTTGCAGCCTTTACCGCGAGGCCGCCACTGGAGTCCGAATATGTCCTCTGATCGAACGCGGAGTTTCTTCGATGGCTATGCCGCCGACTTCGGGGGCATCTACAACACCAGCACAGGCGTTTTCAAGAACTGGATCAATCGCACCTTTCGCGCCAGCATGATGCTACGGTACGCCAAGACTTTGGAGGGGTGTGCGCCGGTTGAGGGCAAGACGGTGCTGGATATAGGCTGTGGCCCCGGCCTCTACTCAGTGGCACTGGCCGAACGCGGCGCCCGGCGCGTAGTCGGCCTGGATTTCGCGGAAAGTATGGTGAAGCTCGCCAGGGAGCGCGCTGACTTAGCCGGGGTTGCCGGCCGGTGTGAGTTTCGCAACCAAGACTTGTTCTCTTTCGACGAACGTGAGTCCTTCGACTATCTTATACTTATGGGACTCATGGATTATATGGCGGAGCCTGGAAAAGTCATAGAGAAGGTCCTGAAGTTGGTCCGTTCCAAGGCCTTTTTGTCTTTCCCGGTGGACGGAGGCTTCATCGCGTGGCAACGAAAGCTGCGCTACCGGAGGCGCTGCGATCTGTTTCTGTACACGCGCCGCCAAATTGAAGAGTTATTTCTTCCGTTCTCCGAGGCCGATGTCGAAATTGAGGACATCGCTCAGGATTTCTTTGTAACGATATCCCGAAGGGCTTAGCT
>JBAWDI010000055.1:0-1912 GCA_049590695.1 Bryobacteraceae bacterium | reverse complement strand
GGCGACAATAAACAGTTTCTTGAGAGGCAGGAGACGAAAAACGTCCTGCACGCCATATTGAGGCACAATCGCGGCGAGGAGCATTTCTCGGCAACGCGGGAGCCCCTTTCGTTTTTCCTCGTGCTGTGCGATCACTTGCAGGAGTGGGACCGGCCCAGGGTTCGTTCCAAACGTCTGGCGATGAGCCTTCTGGCATCGGCGCAAACGTCCATGCCTTTCTGGGTCGACAGACAGGCCGCTGCCCGATATCTGGCGCCGAGCGCGGCGTACGATTCGGCGGTAAACGCATTGATTTTTGACGCAGGACCGCCCAAACTGGAACTACACTACTCGGCCCCCCAATCGGCCTTGCTGGAACCAGCCTGCTTGTGGGTCGATACCTGCGCCGATTTGGAACGAATCTGGTTCGACCCGCGATTCTTCGACCGCCGATTCCCCGATCTGCAACTGGTCTTCGTTCATCCCCCCTCGGAAGTGCTGGCTCGATCCGGTTACGGGGTCTTCGAAATGGAACTACTGCGGGACTTCGCGGCGACCTCTGAGGGCGTTTTTCTTGCGGAGTGGCTCGAAGCCATTGGGGATAAGCCGGCCGACGAACGATTCTATTCCATGGACAGCGAAAAGAGGAGCGAGTCCTTTGGGTTGCATCTGGGCCACAGGAAAAGCCAGACCCCGCGGCTGCTGTCGGCGGTGCCCGAAGATTTCTACTCCCAGTTCGCGAAGTGGAAGGAAAGGCACCTCCGGTTGGCTCCTGACGAAGACTGATCCAGCGATCAAGCGGGGCATCCAACGCGACATGCCGACGCGTGTCCCGATCTCACTCGGTTCGCAACGCCGACATCGGGTCGGTCAACGCGGCCCGTCTGGCGGGAAGCCAGGCCGCCGACATCACGACGACCGCCAGGATCGCCGCGGCTGCCAACTCAACCCGCGGATCGCCAGCCTGGATGCCGAACACCAACCCTTCCACCGTCCTGGCCAGCGCCGCCGCCCCGGCTGCTCCCACCGCGAAACCGATTCCGGCCACCAGCGCGACTTCCCGCAGCACCAGGGTCAGGATGTCCCCCTTCCCCGCCCCGACGGCCATGCGGATTCCGATCTCGCCCGTTCGCCTGGTCACTTCGAAGCTCAGCAGCCCATACAGCCCAACCGCCGCCAATATCAGGGCTAGCACGCCGAAGCCCCAAGCCAGCGTTTCGATCAAGCGGTCCTCGTCCAGCGTGCGGTCGAACAGTTCATCCGCGGTCGAGATTTCGTCGATGCGCAAGGTCTTGTCTTCCGCCAGTATGGCCGCCCGCAAGCCGGCCGCGCTCACTACGCGCGTGCTTCGAGCCCTCACCAGGAATCGCGTGCTGAACACCTGCGGGTGCTTCTCGGTCTGCAACTCGCACAGATAGAACCACCGCTTAGGCTTGTCTCGCGCGTCGTGCAGAAGATCCTCGGCTACCCCGATTACCCTGTACAATTGCTTTTCCCAATTGGAAAAGCTGAGGCCCACGGGGTTTCGCCCGGCGAAGAAATGGCGCGCGAATTCCTGGCTGATAATCGCCGATTTCGGCGCCGATGGAGTGTCGGTCTGGTCGAAATCGCGCCCGGCAATCAACCGCGCACCTAGCGTGGTGAAGAAACGCGGCCCTACCTGGTCGAGCAACGCGTCGTGATCCCGCTCGTTGCGGCTTTGATACCCGTCCGCCTCAATGGCGTCTCCGATGTTGCCGCCCGAATAGATTCCAACCTGCGAAAAACTCACCTCCGCTACCCCTGGAATGGCCGCGAGCCGGTCCCGCACCCGCGCGTCGAGCGCCACCAGGCCGGCGTCTTTGTAGCCGCCATCGTTCGCGTCCACATCCACCACCAGCAGGCGTTCGCGGCGCACACCCGAATCGAAGCTCCGCAATTGTCGAAGGCTGAA
>JBAWDI010000054.1:0-2212 GCA_049590695.1 Bryobacteraceae bacterium | reverse complement strand
TTCCGGACCCTGGCAGCCGTGGTCACGGTCCCCATCGCCGAGGAACTGGCGTTCCGCGGCTTCCTGATGCGACGCTTGGTATCGGCGGATTTCGAGTCGGTCGACTGGCGGCGGTTCGCGTTCTTCCCGGTGCTGATTTCTTCCGTGGCTTTCGGCGTCTTGCACGGCGACCGCTGGTTGGCGGGGACGATTGCGGGCGCGCTCTACGCCGTCGCGCTCCACTGGCGCGGACGAATCGGCGACGCCGTGGTGGCGCATGCCGTCACCAATGCGCTGCTGGCCGCCTGGGTCCTCTCGAGCGGCAACTGGGGCCTCTGGTAGGCTGGCAAGCGGAGCAGGCCGGTCACGCGTAATATGGTTGTATGGCGACGGCGCAGATTCGAGTACCCGAGGCGGAGATCGCCGAATTCTGCCGGCGCAACGGCATCCGGAAGCTCTCTTTCTTTGGCTCGGTGCTCACCGATCGCTTTTCGGACGCGAGCGACGTCGACATCCTGGTGGAATTCGAACCGGATTGCCGTGTTGGTTATTTGGGACTGGCGGCGATGGAGCGTGAGCTCTCCGCAGTGGTCGGCCGCAAGGTCGATCTGCGAACTCCGGATGAACTCAGCCGGTACTTTCGAGAGGATGTCTTGAAGGCTGCGCGGGTTCAATATGTCCGAGAGTGACAGAGTTCGCCTGCGCCACATGCTGGATGCGGCCCGGGAGGTGACCGAATTCGGGACTGGGCGCCAGCGAGGCGATCTGGAGCGCGACCGTGTCTTGGCGCTTGCGCTGATGCGCTCGATCGAGATCATTGGCGAGGCGGCGTCCAAAGTTAGCCCCGAGGTACAAGCTAAACACCCGAACGTGCCCTGGAGCGACATTATCGGAATGAGACATCGCTTGATTCACGCCTATTTCGAAATCGACCTTGGCCGAGTATGCGATACCCTGGCCACGGATCTCCCCCCCTTGATTGTTCAGTTGGAGCGTATCCTGTCGGATTAACGCGGTCCGCGAGGGGTGCGGCCACTTTGGCGGCGTCCAGGCTGAAGAGACGGCCCTGGCGTCGCGGGCAGGAAAAGCAGCCGCGAGCAGGATTACAGGATCATCCCAGGTTCCGGAGAAAATCTTCGATACCGACGCCGGCCTGTTTCAATGCGCCACGAAGGGTTCCTATGGCCAAAATGGAATGGCGCGGTATCACGCAGCCGTTCTCGCCTTTCTTCAGAACCACGTGGCTGCCTCTCTGCCGGACCTGTGCGTATCCAAGGCGTTCCAGAGCGCGAATCGCTTCGTCTCCGGGAACCTGCCTCAGCCTGGGCATACGCTAGGCGCACTTGGCCTCGAAGGTGGTCAGGAGTGCAGGCGGGCCGTCCTTCAGCGGAAACTCTTCGAGATAGAGTTCCGTGGCCTCCTTCAGATTGGCCAACGCGTCCTCGACGTTGCTCCCCTGACTAAAGGCGCCCACTTCGGGGCACTCGGCCACCCACAGGCAGCCTTCTTTATGCAGGATCGCGGTGAATGTGCGAGTTGCCATTTGATGACGATTATATCCTGTGGAACGCCTTCAAAATCTCGCGCGTGGAGTAGTGCAGTGCAATCGGCCGGCCGTGGGGGCAGCTCATGGGGCAATCCGTGGCCGCCAGGGCGCGTAGCAGCCACTCCATTTTGGCGGCGTCCAGGCGGGTGTTGATCTTGATGGCCGCGCGGCAGGCGATCCCGGCGCAGATGGCGCGGCGCAACTCGTCCATGGAGGCGCCGCGCAGCTCGCCTTCGGCGATTTCCAGAACCTCGAAGATGATCTTCTCCAGGTCCGCCGCGCCTACCGCCGCGGGCGCGGCTTTCACCGCGATGGTGCGGTTGCCGAACGGCTCGGTTTCAAACCCGGCGGCGTGCAGCTCATCGGCGATGCGGGCATAATCGATCTGCTGCTCGGCGGTGAGTTGCAGAACGAGCGGCATCAGCAGGCGCTGCATCTCCACGCGGCCGGCGGCGCGCTGCTTCATGACCTGCTCGAACAAGATGCGCTCGTGCGCCACGTGCTGGTCGATGATCCACAGGCCGTCGCGGCCGGCGGCAATGATAAAACTCTCGTGGATCTGGCCGAGCGGCCGCAGGTCGGAGAGCACCGAGAGCGACATCTCGGGCGGCGGGATGGCCTCCGGAGGGAATTCGCCGTGCGCGTCCAGCGTGCGCTGGAGCTTGCCGGAAGGTGGGGGCCCAGGCG
>JBAWDI010000053.1:0-5207 GCA_049590695.1 Bryobacteraceae bacterium | reverse complement strand
GAGCGGAGCCGCGAACGTCAGAGAGCGGTGTTGCCGACTTGACAATCGGCCCGCAACGGTGCGATAAAAAGATATAGGAGTCCTAATCCCAAGTTCCCGCTAGCAGGGGGGTGGAGCGTTCATATGCCAACAACTACCGCAGGCCAGGCGGCTGTGCTGACTTCCGAGGAAAAGGATTTCGCGGACCGCGCCATCGCCGCGCATTCCGGCGCTCCCGGAGCGCTGCTCGGAATCCTGGAGCGAATCCAGGAACATCATCCGCACAAGTATCTGTCTTCCGAAATCCTGGAATATGTCGCCGAGAGGACCGATATTCCGCTGGCGCAAATCTATAGCGTGGTCACCTTCTTCGCGCTCTTCAACCTGGAGCCGCAAGGCGACCACACCATCTGCATCTGCCGCGGCACGGCCTGCCACACGCGCGGCTCGCGCAACCTGCTGCAACGGCTGCGGCTCGAGCTGGGGCTGCCCGAGGAGGGGGAGGTGGGCGCCGACAAAATCTGCGCCACCACGCCCGATCGCCACTTTTCGCTGCGCACGGTGGCCTGCTTCGGGCAGTGCGCGCTGGCCCCGGTGGTGGAAGTGGACCACGCCATCTTCGGCCACATGAACGAGCAGGCCTTGCACCGCGAGCTGGCGCAGTTGAACGGGAGGAAGGCGTGATCCGCATTCAGGATATCGGCACGTTCAGCGCGGTGCGCGAAGCGGGAATGGCGAAGCTGCTGCCTTCGCGGCCCAGAGTCGGCGTGGGAATGGGCACCTGCGGCAAAGGCAACGGCGCGGAGAGCGTGTATCATGCCTTCGCCGAAGGCATCGACCGCCACGGCCGCGACGTGAAACTGGCCGCCGTGGGCTGCTTCGGATTCTGCGCCCAGGAGCCGCTGGTCAACGTGCGCCTGCCGGGCAAGCCGCTGGTGATCCTGCGGCGCGTCGAAGAGGGGGACGTGCGGCGCATCCTCGACGACATCGCTCTCGGAACGGTTCCGGAGAACCTGGCGCTGTGCAAGATCGAGGAGTGGGACCACCTCACCGCCCACCTCCAGTACGGGACCGGGTTTCCCAAGATCCCCAACTGGCAGGAAGTGCCGTTCTTCAAGCCGCAAAAGAAGATCGTGTTGCGCAATTGCGGCCTCATCAGCCCCGACGATATCGAAGAGTACATCGCCATCGGCGGCTATCAATCGCTCTACAAGGTGCTGATCGATGCCGAGCCGGAGAAGGTGATCGAACAGATCAAGGCCTCCAAGCTGCGCGGCCGGGGCGGCGCCGGATTCCTGACCGGGCTCAAGTGGGAATTCCTGCGCAAGGCCGCGGGCGACCGGAAATTCCTCATCTGCAACGCCGATGAGGGCGACCCCGGCGCCTACATGAACCGCAACGAGATTGAAAGCGACCCGCACGCCCTGCTCGAAGGCATGATCATCGGCGGATACGTGATGGGCGCCACCGAGGGCATCGTCTACGTGCGCGCCGAGTACCCGCTGGCCGTGCACCGTCTCAGCAAAGCCATCGACCAGGCACGCCAGTCCGGCCTGCTGGGCGACAACATCATGGGACGCGGGTTCCGCTTCGACATCCGGCTGGTGGAAGGCGCGGGAGCTTTCGTGTGCGGCGAGGAGACCGCGCTCATCGCTTCGCTCGAAGGCCATGCCGGGCGTCCGCGTCCGCGCCCGCCGTTCCCCGCGCAGAAAGGGCTGTGGGGCTCTCCCACCAACATCAACAACGTCGAGACCTGGTACAACGTGGCGCCCATCGTCTATAAGGGTCCGGCCTGGTTCGGAGAAACCGGCAGCGCCAAAAGCGCCGGGACCAAAGTATTCTCGCTGGTGGGCAAGGTGACCAACACCGGCCTGGTGGAGATGCCGCTGGGCACCTCGCTGAAGACCTTCATCTACGATGTGGGCGAAGGCGGCACCAACGGCCGGCAAATCAAGGCGGTGCAGACCGGCGGACCCTCGGGCGGCTGCATTCCCAAGGAAATGTTCGATACGCCGGTGGATTACGAAACGCTGGCGCAGTTGGGTTCCATCATGGGCTCGGGCGGCATGGTGGTCATGGACGAAGACAACTGCATGGTGGACGTGGCGCGCTACTTCATCGAGTTCACGCATTCGGAATCGTGCGGCAAGTGCATTCCGTGCCGCGTGGGGCTCGATCAATCGCTGCGCATCCTCAACGCCTTCACGCGCGGCCAGGCCGTGGAAGGGGACCTGGACCATCTGGACGAGATGGGCCGCATGATCCGCGACACCTCGTTGTGCGGGCTGGGGCAGACCGCGCCCAATCCGCTGCTCACCACCATGCGGCACTTCCGCCACGAGTTCGAGGACCACATCCGCGCCCACCGGTGCCGCGCGGGCGTGTGCGAGGAACTGGCGCTCTCGCCCTGCGAGAACAGTTGCCCGCTGCACATGAACATCCCGCGCTTCCTCCAGCTCTATAAAGAGGACCGGCTGGAAGAGGCCTTCGAGGCCGTGGTGCTGGACAATCCGCTGCCCGCCTCCACCGGCCGCGTCTGCCAGCACCCCTGCGAGGATCGCTGCCGGCGCCGCACCGTCGACGAATCGGTGAACATGCGCGAAGTGCACCGGTTCATCGCCGACGCCATCTATCAATCCGACCGCTTCGACGCGCTGGCGGAGCGCATTCGCGCCCGAAAACTGCCTCCCACCGACCGCAAGGTGGCGGTGGTGGGCGCGGGACCCTCGGGGCTCACCGCCGCTTTCTACCTGGCGCTGCTGGGCCACGAGGTCACGATGTACGATTCCAACGCCGAGCCCGGCGGCATGTTGCGCTACGCGCTTCCCGAGTATCGCCTGCCGCGGGAGGTGGTGCGCCGCGAGGTGGAGCTGATCCGGCGCATGGGCGTGAACTTCGTCGGCAACGCCGGGGTGGGAACGGACATCACGCTGGACCAGCTCGATAGCGAGTACAACGCCGTCTTCCTCGCCATCGGCGCGTGGAGAGAGCCCTGGGTGCATGTGCCCGGCACGGAGCTGAACGGCGTTATGCCCGCTCTGGCGTTTCTGGAAGAAGTGGCCAAGGATGAGCCCGCGCACCTGGGCCGCCGCGTGGTGGTCATCGGAGGCGGCAACGCCGCCGTGGATTCGGCGCGCACCTCGCTGCGCATGGGTTCGGAAGTGAAGGTGATCTACCGCCGCGAGCGCAAAGACATGCCCGCCATTCCCGAGGAGACGGAAGCGGCCCAGCACGAAGGCGTCAAGTTCGTGTTCCTGGCCACGCCGCACCGCATCGTGGGCGACGAAAACGGCAACGTCAAGGCCATCGAAGTGGTCAAAACCAAGCTAGGCGAGTTCGACGCGTCGGGCCGCCGCCGGCCAGTGCTTACCGAGGAGATCCGCCGCTTCGAATGCGACTCCGTGATCCTGGCGGTGGGCGAGTCCGTGGACCCGGATTTTGCCCGTTCCTCGGGCCTCAAGCTCAACCCGGATGGCACGCTGGCGGTGGATCGTCACACGCTGGAGACCAGCCGCGGCAAGTTTTACGCCGGCGGCGACCTCATCAGCGGGGCGTCCAACGTCTCCAACTCCATGGGCTTCGGCAAAAAAGCGGCGCGCAACATCGACGCGCGGCTGATGGGCGGCGGGCGCTGGGAGGGACTTCAGGCGCAGTTTACTTACAGCGACGTTCCGCCCGCGCAGCCCAGCAACAGCCGGCGCCACGAGGTGTTTGAACTGCCGGCGGCGGAGCGCGCGGAAGGCTTCACGGAGACCGTGATCGGCCTGTCTCCCGCGGAGGCGCTGGATGAAGCGGGCCGCTGCCTGCGCTGCGACCTCCGCGATCGCCATTAAGGAAATATCGCATGCCTGACAAAATCTCCATTCGTATCGACGGCGAGTACGTCGCCGCTGAGGTTGGCCAGACCATTCTGGAAGTGGCGCGCGCCGGCGGCAAATACATTCCCACGCTCTGCTGGCTGGAAAATGTCTCGCCGGTGGGCGCCTGCCGGTTGTGCATCGTGGAGGTCTCGGGCGTCAACCGGCTGCTGCCCGCGTGCACCACCCCGGTGCAGGACGGCATGAGCGTCACCACCCAATCCGAGACGCTCAAGCACTACCGGCGGATTACGCTCGAGTTCCTCTTCGCGGAGCGCAACCACGTGTGCGCGGTGTGTGTCTCCAACAACCACTGCGAGCTGCAAAGCCTGGCGCAGAAGCTGGGCGTCACCAGCGTGCGGTATCCGTATTCGTACCCCAAGCTGCCGGTGGATGTCTCGCACGAGCGCTACGTGCTGGACCACAACCGCTGCATCCTGTGCACGCGCTGCGTGCGGGTGTGCGCGGAGGTGGAGGGCGCCCGCGTGTGGGACATCGGCTCGCGCGGCATACGGTCCATGGTGGTGGCCGATATGAACCGGCCGTGGGGCCAGGCGCGCGGCTGCACCAACTGCGGCAAATGCGTGCAGGTTTGCCCCACCGGCGCCATGGCGGAGAAAGGCCAGGCGGTGGAAGAGATGGTCAAACACGACGGCAAAGTGACACGCCTGGCCGCCAGGCGGGGAGGCCATCAATGAGGCGGGCCCGGCTCGCGACGGTGTGGCTGGACGGCTGCTCCGGCTGCCACATGTCGCTGCTCGACATGGACGAGGTCATCATCAACATCGCCAAGCGCGTGGAGGTGGTTTACGGCCCGCTGGTGGATGCCCAGGAGTTCCCCAAGGCGGTGGATGTGGCCGTGATCGAAGGCGCCATCAGCTCGCAGGAAGACCTGGAGCGCGTGCGCACCATCCGCCAGCGCAGCAAGCTGGTGGTGGCCCTGGGCGACTGCGCGGTGACCGGCAACGTTTCCGCCATGCGCAACCAGATTGTTCCCCGAAAACTGCTGGAGCGCATCTATATCGAGGGGGTCCAGGAAACCCCGGGGATTCCCACCGAGGGCGTTCCCGCGCTGCTGCGCCATGCCATCCCGGTGCACGAAGTGGTGAAGGTGGATCTGTACGTGCCCGGCTGTCCGCCGTCGGCCGCGTCGATTGTCTTCGTGCTCGGCGAGTTGCTGGACGGCCGGGTGCCGGATCTGAGTTCGAAGGTGAAGTTTGGGTAAGGGTGGCCAATCATGCCTATGAAGAAGATCACGATCGATCACGTCACGCGCATCGAGGGGCACGCCACGATCGACATCTACCTCGACGACCAGGGCCGCGTCGCGGACACGCACTTCCACGTCACCCAGATCCGCGGATTCGAGAA